>DASQOO010000113.1:0-4203 GCA_035644435.1 Steroidobacteraceae bacterium
TTCGGCCTTGAAGCCGCTCTCGGCCGCCCACTTGGCAACGGAAGAGGGTTGAGCAGCCAGCCACGCTTCCAGCTTGCCTTCGATCACCGGCCACAGTGGCAGGGCGGCCGATTCGGGCGTCGAATGCGTGAGCAGCACAGCCATTAGAGGAGCTTACAGAATTCGACCGACTGCATCGAACCGCATCCGCGCAGGGTCTGCGAGCGGTTGACAACGCCACGATTCCTATGCTCCCATCGACCGCACCTCGATTTTCTCAGCGCCAAATGACCAGCAGAAGCCTGACCGCCGCCACACTCATCACGCACCGGGGAACGTCCGTGTCGCGTGACGTCGGGCGCCTGGACCTGTCCCTGATTGGCCTGCTGCTGGCACGGAGGTGCGGGGCCCTGGCCTGAGGATCGATCCAAAGGCGAATACCAAGGAACCCCGCACCGGCAGCGCCGAGGCGGGGTTTCTTTTTTTCTGACGCGGGAGTGAGCTCATGCGGTTGTATTCGGGCAAAGACGTCAACAAGCGGGCGCTGAAGGCTGCGCGCATCGCGATTCTCGGTTACGGCAGCCAGGGGCGCGCGCACGCCCTCAATCTCAAGGACAGCGGCCACGACGTGACCGTTGGCGTGCGCAAGGCCGGACCGAGTTGGAAAAGAGCCAAGAAGGACGGCCTCAAGGTCGCAGCTCCAGTCGATGCCGTGCGTGAGGCGCACCTGGTCGCGATGCTCGTGCCGGACCTCGCGCAGCATGATCTTTACAACGACGTCAAACGTGTCCTGAAGAGCGGTGCAACGCTGCTCTTTGCGCATGGGTTCAACATCCACTTCCGGCAGATCAAACCGCGCAAGGATCTGGACGTGGTGCTGATCGCGCCCAAGGGTCCCGGCGATCTCGTGCGACGACAGTATCAGCAGGGGCGCGGTGTTCCGTGCCTGCTCGCCGTGGCCCAGGACGCGAGCGGCAAGGCGAAGGAGACCGCGCTCGCTTACGCGCACGGGATTGGGGGCACGCGCGGCGGCGTGCTCGAAACCACCTTTGCCGAGGAAACAGAGACCGACCTCTTCGGTGAGCAATCGGTGCTGTGCGGCGGCGCTACTGAGCTCGTCCTCAAGGGGTTCGAGACGCTGGTGGAAGCCGGCTATCAGCCCGAGGTTGCGTATTACGAGTGCCTGCACGAGCTCAAGCTGATCGTGGATCTCCTGCACGAAGGCGGCCTCGAAAAAATGCACCGCTACATCAGCGAGACCGCCAAGTACGGCGACCTGACGCGTGGCCCGCGCATCGTCAACGACCGCGTCAAGAAGGAGATGCAGAAGGTGCTCAAGGAGATCCGCAGTGGCCGGTTCGCGCGCCAGTGGATCGCCGAGAACCGCGCCGGCCGCGCAACGTACCAGCGCATGCTGCAGGCGGACCTCGATCATCCCATCGAGAAAGTCGGCGCGGTCTTGCGGGCTCGCATGCCGTGGCTGAACCAGGCGCGTGCCTGAGACGCCCATGCCCGTCAGTTCCACGCGTAATGTCTCGATGCCGGCGACGGACCGTCATACCGGCGCCGTGCATTTCGACGACATCGTCGTGGCAAGGACCAGGCTGCGCAAGAAGCTCACGCCAACCCCGGTGGTCACCCATCCGTTGCTCGCCCAGCGTCTCGGCTGCGTCCCGTACGTGAAGCTCGAGAACGCGCAGCTACTGGGCTCTTTCAAGATTCGGGGCGGCCTGAACCTCCTCACGGCACTGACCGACAACGAACGTCGCCAGGGCCTCGTGACCGCTACCCGCGGCAACCACGGCCAGTCGCTCGCACACGCCTCCCAGCTGCACGAGGTGAAGTGCACGATCTTCGTGCCGGAGGGGAACAATCCCGACAAGAACGCAGCCATGACGGCGCTGGGCGCGCAGGTGGTCGTCGCGGGTCACGATTTCGATTCGGCGTGGTTGGCGGCTGTGCGCCACGCCCAGCAAAGCGGCGCCCTGGCAATCCATCCTTCGCGTGCTCCGGCGCTCATCGCCGGCTACGCGACCGTGGCGCTCGAGATGCTCGAGCAGGTGACGCAGCCCTTCGACACGGTGTTCGTGCCGGTGGGCGGCGGAAGTCTTGCTGCCGGAATGGGCCTGGCCTTCAAAGCCCTTAGCCCGCATACGCGCCTCATCGGCGTGCAAGCGGCGAGCGCCCCTGCCTTGGCGCGTGCCTTCCACAGCGGCGAAATGAAAGAGGTTCCGATCGACGCGACCATCGCCGATGGACTCGCGACCCGCGTGCCTTCACGCGATACCGTCGCGATCCTGCGCGACACCCTCGAAGACATCGTCGTCGTGGACGAGTCCGAGATACACGCCGCGATTCGCTGTTACGCCGACACGCTCCATCAGCTCGCCGAGGGCGCCGGAGCAGCGGCGCTGGCCGGGGCAACGCGCCTCAAGCGCCGCATCGCCGGCCAGCGAGTCGGAATCGTGTTGAGCGGCGGCAACATCACATCCAGCACGCTGCTGAGCGTCCTGCATGGAGATCCAGTCGGCGCTGCAGATCTTGCACCGAACCAGGCTCTCGAGAGCATGGACTATGACCCGCGGCCGGTCCGCGGCCGTCACGAGTTCTGAGCTCACCCATTCACAGCGGAGCAGTCATGGCCAATCGCGACCCGAACCGTGTGCTGATCTTCGACACCACGTTGCGTGACGGCGAGCAGTCGCCCGGATGCAGCATGAACCTCGCCGAAAAACTGCGGGTGGCACGTGCGCTCGCGGAACTCGGCGTCGATGTGATCGAAGCCGGTTTCCCGGCCGCCTCGCGTGGCGATTGGGAATCCGTGCAGGCAGTCGCGCGAGAGATCCACGGACCAATCATTGCCGGTCTCGCACGCTGCAACCGTGACGACATCGAGCGCTCCGCCAAGGCGCTGCGCGAAGCCCCGCGACGGCGGCTCCATGTGTTTCTTGCCACGAGTGCCATCCATCGCCAGCACAAGCTCAAGATGGCCAAGGACGAGATCGTGCGCACGGCGGTCGAGGGCGTCCGCATCGCTCGCGAGCTGTGCGAGGATGTCGAGTTCTCTCCGGAAGACGCGGCGCGCACCGAGCCGGAGTACCTCGCCGAAGTGGTTCAGGCGGTCATCGACGCGGGTGCAACCACGGTCAACATTCCCGACACGGTCGGTTACACCGTGCCGGAGGAGTTCGGCCAGTTGTTTCGTTACCTGCGTGAGCACGTGCGCGGCATCGACGACGTCGTACTCAGCGTTCACTGCCACAACGACCTGGGTATGGCCGTCGCCAACAGTCTCACTGCCGTGCTCGCGGGCGCCCGGCAGATCGAATGCACGGTCAATGGCATCGGTGAGCGCGCTGGCAACTGCTCCCTCGAGGAAGTCGTCATGGCGTTGAAGACGCGCGAAGCCTACTTCCGCCTTCAGACCGGCATCGAGACCACGCGGCTCTATCCCGCGTGTCGTCTCGTATCCAGCATCACCGGCATGCCCATACCGCGCAACAAGGCTGTCGTCGGTGAAAACGCCTTCGCCCACGAATCGGGCATTCACCAGCACGGCATGCTGCGCCATCACTCGACCTACGAAATCATGCGGCCCGAGGATGTCGGTCTCACGCGCACGCATCTCGTGCTCGGCAAGCACAGCGGACGTCATGCGCTGCGTGAACGGGTGCAGCAGCTCGGCTTCGAGCTCGACGAGCAGGAATTCGCGCGCCTGTTCGAGGAGTTCAAGGCGTTGGCGGACCATAAGAAAGAGTTGTTCGACGGCGACATCGAGGCGCTGGTGTTACGGGCCGAGGGTGCGTCGACCGGCCCGTGGTCCCTGAATTCCCTGGCAACGCAGACGGGCGCAGGCGCCACAGGCACGGCCACGGTGTGCCTCAAGCATGACGACGGCCGCTCGATCGAGAAGCAGGCTGACGGAGACGGTCCGGTCGATGCGTGCTTCAAGGCCATGGAGCAGGCTGCGGGTTTCACGGTCAACCTGCGCAAGTACGAAGTGCGCAGCGTGTCCGAAGGTGAGGACGCGCAAGGCGAAGCGCTGGTTTACGTGGAGTACAATGGCCGCACGTATCGGGGTTCCAGCGTGAGCACCAACATCATCGAGTCGAGCGCCCGCGCGTTCCTCGAGGTGATCAACCGTGTCGAGCTCAGCCGCAGTACCGGTGCGCGACCCCTGCGCGAGCGCCGCAAAGATGCGCGCCCGGCGCCGGCTGTAGTTTG
>DASQOO010000114.1:0-7470 GCA_035644435.1 Steroidobacteraceae bacterium
ACGCTGTTCCGGCGCGATGGCCAGATCTGCATGTATTGCGGCATGCGCTTTGCGGTCTCGCAGCTGTCGCGCGATCACATCCGGCCGTTCAGCCAGGGAGGCGGTGACACCTGGACCAATGTGGTCGCGGCCTGTCGCCGCTGCAACAACGCCAAGGCGTCGCGCACCCCGGAGCAGGCGAAGATGCAGCTGATCGCCGTCCCGTTCACGCCCACTTACGCGGAATACATCTATCTCAAGGGCCGCCGCGTGCTCGCCGACCAGATGGAATACCTGCGCGCCCACTTCCCGCGCACCAGTCCGCTGCACGCTCGACTGCAACGCTGGCACGCGTAGTCGCCGGCTTCCGCGATGCACGACTGGCCGGCGATTGCGGCAAATCTCGCCGAAACGCTTGCGACCTCAGTCTCCCCACAACCGTCTGCCCGCGTGCACGGCGGTTGCATCAACGAGAGCTACCGCTGGGAGAGCCGCAGCGGACCCTTGTTCGTGAAGGTTGGCGCGGCAGCCGTGCTCGGTGCATTCGAGGCCGAGGCTGCAGGGCTCAACGAGCTGACTCGCGCTGAAGCCGTGCGGATTCCACAAGTGCGAGCGGTCGGCGCGACCGGAGCCGCGGCCTATCTGGTCCTCGAGTGGCTGGATTTCGGCACGCCCGGCAACCGCGCTGAAGCATTGCTCGGTGAACAGCTCGCGAATCAGCACCGTGTCTCGAGCCCGCGATTTGGCTGGGAGCGCGATAACACGATCGGCAGCACGCCGCAGTCCAACGACTGGAGCTCAGACTGGGTCCAGTTCTTTCGCGAGCGTCGCCTGCGTGCTCAGCTCGATCTCGCGCGCCACAACGGACACGGCGGACGCTTGCAGGAGCGCGGTGCCCGGCTGCTCGAGCTGATGGGCGCCTACTTCAGCAGCTATCGGCCCGTGCCGTCCCTGCTCCATGGCGACCTGTGGGGCGGAAACTGGGGTGCGGACGCGGCCGGCGTTCCCGTCATCTTCGATCCCGCGGTGTACTACGGCGATCGCGAAGCGGATATCGCGATGACGCGCCTGTTCGGCGGCTTCAGCAACGCTTTCTACACCGCCTACCACGCGAGCTGGCCGCTCGATCTGGCGGCGGGCACGCGTCGCACCCTCTACAACCTGTATCACGTGCTCAATCACCTGAACTTGTTCGGCGGCGGGTACGGTGAGCAGGCGGTCTCGATGATCGATCACCTGCTCGCCGAGCTTGGACACTGAAAAAGCGCGCTGGATGCAAGCCCGGGTCCGCTAACCCGCCGCAGCCCGCATCGCTCGCAACTCATCCAGCGAACGACACGGGTGCGGCGGTCGGGAGCCCGGCGCTCGCACGTCATGGGGTTGAGGCACCGACACGCACGGGCTGCTCCTTCCCTTGATGCAAAGCGGTGAGCTGCGGCCGGTTCACCTGCGACACGGCCTTGTCGACCGTCGCGCTGTAGCAGCGCTTGAAAGTCTCTTCACGGCTCGCATCCCACGGCGAAGATGCATCTCGGCAGACCCGCTGTGCGCTGGTCTGGATGCGCCGGTAAAGATCGGCGACCGCGTCAGGCTTGGTGAAGTCCAGGTGCTCGAATCTCACCTTGACGCTGGGGTTGTCGAGCGGTGACGGCTCGCCCGCGGCTGCCTGGGATGAGATCCCCGCAACCGAGGCGGCGAAGGCGAGAGTCGCGACTGACTTGATGATCATGGCGTTCATTGCAGTTCTCCCAAAGGTTTCCAGTGTGTCTGCCGCCGAGGGTTCAGTTTCCGGCGGGCTGGGGCGTAGGATCCCGTTCGCGGGCTGAAGAATCTTTGGGATGAAATTGAAATCGTCTGAATAGTTCTGAAGAGCCCTATGAAGGGCATCCGGCACCTCTTCTCTACGCTTTCGGTGACTTCCAGCTCGACGCGACGCAGCGTCTGCTGCGCTCACGCGCGATGCGCACTACGGTGCGCTGGCGGACCGGCTGGAGGCGCAATTGCGCGCCACCAGCCTCTGAGGGATCAGACGGGACGCCGCTGGTCCGGTGACGGCGGTGGCTGGCGCGACGAGACTGGCTGTGGGCGCCCATGCGACTGCGATTGCAGGCGCTTCTCGACGCGGCGCGCGAAATCGCGCACCTGGCGGTCGGCGACTTCACGGATCATTCCATAGCGCTGCTCGATCAATCCCGCGAGATAACCGGCACTGCCGTCGCGCGCGAGATCTTCATCGGTCAATCGGCCCCAGCGTCGCTGTAAGGCGCTCCGGATGCGGGGCCATTGTTCGGCGATCACATCGTTCATCATCGGCAACTCTCCTCTTGACCCATCCGCGGGCGGAGCGAAGCTGCAGCCGCCCTGGAAGGTCATGCGAGGATCGTGCCGCCGCAGGCGCGTCTACCGCCACACCGCGCGTCGTAAGCGGGCGTGTTCATGCAAGGAATACAAATTGGCGCGGGCTCGCGAGCGCGAGCCTGGATGGTGTCAGCGGATGCTGACAGAGAAGCTCAGCGACCTTGCGGCAGTGAAACCTTGCCGGTGATATCGACGACCTTGATCTCGCCGCTGCCTTTGCCCCCCAGCGTGAAATTACCGCCGACCTTGCGCACGTCGACGGTGCCCGAGCTGTCGGAGTCGATGGTGACGTTGCCTTTGACATCGGCGATGTCGATATCGCCGGAGCTGTCCTGCACCACGTGCACGCTCTTGCCGATGTGCTCGATGGTCATCGAGCCCGAGCTGTCCGCGTTGACCGTGACATCGCCGCGCACCTCGTCCACCTCGATATCGCCGGAACTGTCTTCGAGCTGCAGGTTTCCGGCGACGCGCTCGACCTCGAGGTCTCCCGAGCTGTCGCGCACCTTGAGGTCGCCGTTCACATCAGAAATGGTGAGATCGCCGGAGCTGTCGGAGATATCCCCTGACGCCAGGTGCTGGAACGTGGCATCGCCACTCGAGTCCACGGCCAGCAGCGGGAGGTTGTCAGGCAGATCGACAATCACATCGAGCGTTGCATAGGTATTGCCCAGCTTGATCAGGGACAGGTCCGGCATCTGCACGTCGACGTGAATGACGTCACCGTCGCGCGTCACCTTGAGCTGTACCTGGTCGAGCAGCTCCTGCGTGGAAGCGCAGGCGTGGCCGGTGGCCGAAATGTCGCTCGCGCCCCGCCTGCCGTTGACCTTGAGATCGCCGGCGCCGGCCCGGATCTCGATCCGCTTGGCGCCCTCTACGGAAATCCGGCCGCTACGCTCCGCGGTGAACTTGCACTCGTCGGCATGTGCCGCGATGAAGGCCGCGCCGCCCAGCAGCGCACACAGCACGAGTTGTAGTCCCTTTGACATGTTCTTCCCCTGTCAGGTCCCGAATCTGTCGAATTGGATGGCGGCGGGGTCGAAAAGGTTTAGCACCCAGATTATTCTCCCGCACCATGGCCAAGAAGAACATCGAATCGGTCCTGCACGAAGCTCGGCGTTTCGAACCCAGTCCCGAATTCCGGGCGCGGGCGCGACTGCAGCCGAAGGATCTCGAAGCCCTGCAGCGCAAGGCGGCGCAGGATCACGTCGGGTTCTGGGCTGATCTTGCCCGCGAGCAGCTCGGCTGGCACCGACCCTTCTCCATCGCGTTCGACGATCACCACGCGCCCAACTACCGCTGGTTCATCGATGGCGATCTCAATGTGTCGTACAACGTCCTGGACGTGCATCTCGAGGAGCGTGGCCACAAGACCGCGATCATCTTCGAGGGTGAGCCGGGCGACACGCGCCGCCTGAGCTATCGCGAGCTGCATGCGGAGGTGTGTCGCTTTGCGAACGCGCTGCGCTCGCTCGGCATGCACAAGGGCGATCGCATCGTCATCTACATGCCGCTGGTGCCCGAGATCGTCATCGCCATGCTGGCGTGCGCACGCATCGGCGCCGTGCATTCGGTCGTGTTCGGCGGCTTCTCGGCCCCCTCGCTTCGTGATCGCATCGAAGACGCCGGTGCCCGGCTGGTCATCACGGCTGACGGCGGCAACCGCGGCAGCCACGTCATTCCGCTCAAGGCGACCACGGACAAAGCGCTCGCGGGGACCTGCCCGACGATCGAAAAGGTGATCGTGTACCGGCGCACCGGGTTCGAGATACCGATGCAGGAGGGCCGGGACCTCTGGTGGCACGACGTCGTCGCCGGGCAATCGCCCGTGTGCGAACCCGAGTTCGTGAACGCGGAGCATCCACTCTTCCTGCTCTACACCTCCGGTTCGACGGGCAAGCCCAAAGGCATCCAACACAGCAGTGCGGGGTACCTGCTCGGGGCCAAGGTCACCTGCCAGTGGGTGTTCGATCTCAACGATTCGGACATTTTCTGGTGCACGGCAGATGTCGGCTGGGTGACCGGACACAGCTACGTGGCGTACGGACCGCTGGCGAACGGCGCGACGGTGGTGATGTACGAAGGTGCGCCGACGATTCCCGATGCGGGACGCTTCTGGAAGATCTGCGAAGCGCACGGGGTGACGGTGTTCTACACCGCGCCCACCGCGATCCGTGCGCTGATGAAGCTCGGCGAGGAATTCCCGAACCGTTACGACTTGAGCAAGCTGCGCCTGCTCGGCAGTGTCGGCGAGCCCATCAATCCCGAAGCATGGATGTGGTATCAGCGCGTGATCGGTAAGGGGCGCTGTCCGATCGTCGACACCTGGTGGCAGACGGAAACCGGTTGCATCCTGATCTCCCCGGTGCCGGGCGTGACCGCGACCAAGCCGGGCTCGTGTACTCGTCCCTTGCCGGGCATCGTCGCCGACATCGTGGACGAGGAGGGCAATGCGGTGCTCGAGCCCGATCACGGCGGCTACCTCGTGATCCGCAAGCCCTGGCCCTCGATGCTGCGCACCATCTGGGGTGACAACCAGCGCTACATCTCCACCTACTGGGAGAAATTCCAGCGCCGCTTCTATGTCGCCGGCGACAGCGCGCATCGCGACACCGATGGCTACTACTGGATCATGGGACGCATCGACGACGTGCTGAACGTCGCCGGTCATCGACTCGGCACCATGGAAATCGAATCGGCACTGGTCGCGCACGCGCGCGTTGCCGAGGCGGCGGTGGTTGGGCGCCCGCACGAGATCAAGGGCGAATCGGTGTTTGCCTACGTGGTGTGCAAGGGAACACGGCCCACCGGCAACACCGCGGCCTTCGAAAAGGAACTGCGTGACTGGGTGACCGAACAACTCGGCGCGATCGCCCGCCCGGATGGCATCCGCTTTGCGGACAACCTGCCGAAAACGCGCTCGGGCAAGATCATGCGCCGGCTCCTGCGCGCGATTGCGCGAAACGAGGAAATCACGCAGGACGTTTCCACTCTCGAGAATCCGGCAATCATCGAGCAGCTGCGCGGAGTGGAGCGGGCGCCGGCTCAGACGACCAGGCCCCGCAAGCAGTCGCAGGCATCGAGTGCCAAGCGGACTGCCAACGGCAAGGCTCGGCGCGCGGCAACAGCGAAGGCGAAGCAGCGCAAAGTTTCCGCCAGCGTTGGACGCGCGCGCGGGTCGGCGCGACGCGCGCGAGTGCGCGCAAAGAAGAAGTAGGACTCAGGGCATTCGTCTTTTTTGAGCCACAAGGCGGCGCCGGATAGTCGCCGGTGGCTTCTCTCGCTGCGCATTTACGGACATACTCCACGTTATGAAAAAGCAACAGCCGTATTCCCGGCTGTGCTCGCAGGGGAGACTTCCATGAGACACGCAATCTCGCTCGCGACCTTGGCCTCGGTCGCGCTGCTGCCGTTCGGCGCCGGCGCCCAGCAGGCAACCGACGACAAAGTCATCGCGGAACTCATCGTCACGGCAAGCAAGCGCGAACAGTCACTGCAGGACGTTCCGTTCTCGGTGGCGGCGCAGACTGAAGAACAGATCCGCAACAGCGGCACCAACAACATCGTCGACCTCGCGCGCAACGTCGCGGGACTCACTATCGCGGACCTCGGACCCGGGCAGAGCCAGGTTGCCATTCGCGGCATCAGCTCCGGCCAGGTGGTTCGCGATCAGCCGGGCGTGAAGGAATCGGTCGGCGTGTACCTGGACGAATCGCCGATCTCGATCGCGCTGTTCACGCCGGACCTGGATCTGTTCGATCTGGAGCGGATGGAGATTCTGCGCGGTCCGCAGGGCACGCTGTTCGGCGCGGGGTCCTCGTCGGGAACGCTGCGTTACATCACTGCGCAGCCGAAGCTCGGTGTGTTCCAGGGGGCCGCTGAAGTGACGGGCACCGATGGCACGGGTGCAGATACCGGCGGCTCGGTGAAAGGCATGTTGAACGCGCCCATCGGCGACAAAGTAGCGCTGCGGGTCGCGGCCTACTACGACTGGATCCCCGGCTTCATCGATGCGGTGCAGCCGGATCTTAGCGTCAAGGAGAATGTCGACAGCGGTACGAAGTCGGGCGCGCGCGTAGCGATGCTGTTCCAGCCGACCGACGCGCTGTCGATTACGCCGCGCATCGTTTACCAGAAGCTCGAGACCGACGGTTACCCGCGTGCCGACTTCTACAACATCCTTGGCAACCAGTACACCACCACCCAACCCGCCGTCAGGCTCGGCGAACGTGAGCAGTTCACCCAGCTGCAGGAAGGCTTGACGGACGAGTTCCGGCTCGGCGATCTGAAGATCACCTACGACTTCGGTCCGGTGACGCTCACTTCGATCAGTTCGTATACGGATCGCGACGTCGAGGTGGATCGTGACGCGAGCCAGCTCACTGGCAGCGTCACCTTCGACATCCTGGGCCCGACGGCGCCGCCCTCCGCAGTGCGCCTCAACTCGGAGCTGATCGACAAGACCAGCCTGCAGTCCTACAGCCAGGAATTGCGCTTGTCCTCGAACGCCACAGAGACGCTCGACTGGCTGGTCGGCGCCTTCTACCAGCACACCGATCGCGATTACGGGCAGACTTTGCCGACTCCCGGATGGGACGCGGCCACTGGCATCGATAACACGTCTCCCGGCAACGGTGGTGCGCCAGCCGACTCGCCCTTCTTCTCTCGTCTGAGCTACACCTTCAAGCAATTCGCGGTCTTCGGCGAGGCCACCTATCACTTCACGCCGCAGTGGGCCCTCACAGGCGGTCTGCGCTACTACAACTTCGACGAAGACCGGGTCCTTACATTTGCGGGCGCGTTCTCTGCGCCCGCCGCGAACGTACCCGGTTCGACAAAGTCGGACGGGTTTTCACCGCGTGCGATCGTGAGCTATTCGCCCAACGACGATGTGACGCTGTCGGCACAGGCGGCGCGCGGTTTCCGCCTCGGCGGCATCAACGATCCGCTGAATGCGCCGCTGTGCTCAGCCACGGACCTCGCGACGTTCAACGGTCACCCGACCTGGGACGATGAGACGGTGTGGAATTACGAGCTGGACGCGAAGATGCGCATGGCAGGCGGCACCGTGACCTTCAACACGGCGGTGTTCTACAGCGACATCAAGGACCTGCAGGATGGCGTCGACGTCGG
>DASQOO010000115.1:0-71541 GCA_035644435.1 Steroidobacteraceae bacterium
CCCTCTACATCGCCGAGCGGATCGAGGTCCCGGTTTACGCGGGGCCCGCCCTCGACGGCGAGCGCGTGACCGTGATTCACAGCGCCGACGCGGTGGAACTGCTCGGGCGCGATGGCAATGCAGCACAGGTGCGGCTCGCCGACGGTACCGAGGGCTGGGTCGATGACTCGCTGGTCACGGAGGATCGGCCTGCTGCGGCGCGTGTCGAAGCGCTGACCGCTGAGATCGAGCGCCTGCGTGCGGCGGCGCGCACCGCCTCCGGCAGCGCTTCTGACGTGAAGACGCTGCAGGCGACCAACGCCGAACTGACCTCAGCGCTCGAACAGGCGCGCGCCGAAGTCACCCGGCTGCGCACGGCGGCCCGCGCTGCCCCGGCTCAGGCAGCCGCGGAGGACTTGTCGCTGCAGCAGCCACCCCGGCAGGGAACGCCAACGCCGTGGCGCATCGTGCTGACGGTGCTGGCGATCGGAGCGGCGCTCGGCCTCGGGTTCTGGTGGGGCTATCGCACGCTCGAGAAGCGTGTGCTCGCGAAGTACGGCGGCCTCAAGGTCTATTGAGACTGGCGCAACCATGGATTGCGCATCGATTTGCAATTGGCAAGCGCGCCGCTCGCAGATCTGTGCAAGAAATGCCGGATCGATCGCGAACCGCGCCGCTGGGAGCGGCTCTCGGACCACGCGCCGGTGCTCGCGCACTTCGATGACGGTGCGCTTATGTCGCATTAAGGGAATCCAGCAAGCGATAGTGTTTGCGCAGGATTGCGCCTAGACTTCTTTACGTGGGGGTCGCGCGCTTTTTTCCGCGCGCGTGGGGAAGAGTGCTTAGCGCCAGACGCAACGATTTCGACGTCAGTAATTCCGTGCAGGTGAGCTCACCGACCGCCGTCGGCGAAGCCGTCGAACAACTCTTCCATGCTTCCTGGCCCGGCGCCTCGTTCGAGCGCGTCGCGCAGGCTTTCGAAGATTTCGAGAAACTCTTCAGCGGCCAGATGTCGGGCTATCACGGCGTCGACACGGTCTATCACGATCGCCAGCACACGCTCGACATGACGCTCGCCATGGCGCGCCTGCTCGCCGGCTACGAGCACGCGCATGGCGGTGAATCGCGCCTCGAAGCCGAGCGCGCCACCATGGGCCTGGTGACCTCGTTGTTCCACGACTCCGGCTACATCCGCCAGACCAGCGATCTCGAGCATCGCAATGGCGCGGAATTCACTCTCTATCACGTCACGCGCAGCGCGCGTTTCCTGGCGCGCTACCTGCCGACGCTGCACATGGAGGACTGGGTACCGGTGGCGACACGCATCGTGCATTTCACCGGTTACGAAGTGCAGTTCGACCAGATCCACCTCGCCGACTCGCGCGATCGCAGGGTCGGGCATCTGCTCGGCACCGCCGACCTGATTGCGCAGATGGCGGACCGCTGCTACCTGGAGAAATGCCGCGATCGCCTCTACCCGGAATTCGTTCTCGGCGGCGTCGCGACGCCGTATGCCTCGCAGGGAGAACTGCGCATCCGCTACAGCTCGGGACTCGACCTGCTGCGCCAGACGCCGCAGTTCTTCGCGGATGTGCGCACCAAACGACTGGATGGAGAATTTGGCCGCGCGTACCGATATCTCGAGCCCCTGTTCGGTGGTCGCAATCCGTACATGGATGCGATCGCGCAGAACCTCGAGTACCTGACGGAGATCCTGCGCAGCGAGAACTGGACGCTTCTGCGCCGCAATCCTCCCTGTTTCACCGCCCAACCCGCGCCGCTGCAGAACATCCGTGCGCTGATGCTCGGACATCTGAAGGAAGTCTGGTCTCGCGCGTAGTTCGGTCGCTAGGTCTAGTTCCCAGACCTAGCAACCTACGCGTAGCGCGAGCCCGGGGCATCCACGCTCGTTACGTAGCGCGCGCTGATCTCGCCCAGCCGGCATAGAAGTTCCGCCTTGCCGTCGACTTCAGCGCTCTCGAGTGCGCTGCGCAGCACTGATTCGGTCAGCGCACGCAACGCGCCCTCCGCGACCGGCGCGTGGCTCAGGTGCCAGGGCTCGGGCGAGACACCGCCACGGTCCGTGCGATACGGCCGGAAGAAGCCGAAGCGCTGCATGTTCTCGTCCAGCCAGGCATTCAAGCGTGCGAACGGTCCATTCGGACCGAATTCGACCGGCAGCAGCTTCACGCTGCGCGGGTCGGGCAAAGCTCCGCGGTCGATCACGTCGATATCCGTGCCCCAGTGGTGCCGGCTCGCGCCTGGCAGCGCCGACCAGCGGAGTATTGCATCGATGAGACCGGACTCGCCGAGCGTGCTGTGATCGAGCGCGTGACCGAAACGATCGTAGAGAGTGCGCTTGCCGCGGTACTTCTCGTTCCAGATGCGCCGCTGCGCATCGAAATCGCGAAAGCTGCTCACCGGCACGAGATCGATGCCCGCCGCGACCGCGGCGGCGCGCAGGTCCAGGAAGGGCTGAACCGTGTCGCGATGCAGGGCGCAGCCCGGATCATCGACGTCCACGATGTGCGTGCGCGTGCGCCCTGTCAGCTCGAGCTCATTCATGCGAGTTCGACGCGCGCCGGCGTCCAGCGCTCGCGGCGACGTTGCAACCGTGTCGCCTCGGTCTCACCCTCGTAGTTCATGCGCGTGGGTGTGCCGAACTGGTCGCGCGACTGGAGGACGTTGAGGTTGAGAACGCCGAAGCAGTTGCCGCCATCTTCCATGAACACGCCCACGTACGTGCCGCAACGGACGCAGATCAGGAAATCGGACAGCTTCAGTCCGAAGCGATAGCGCACCAGCGCCCGCGGTTCGGTGGCGCGAAACGTCAGCAATCCCTGCGGATCGGTAACGCTGAGAGCGCCGTGGGTTCGGCAAAAGCTGCACTGACACGCGCGTACCTGAATCTGTGCCGGAGCCATTGCGGTGACGAACTCGACCCGCAACGCTCCGCAGTGGCAAGCGCCGTCGAGCTTGATCCTGCCGGCGGGCTCGCTCATGCCGCCGAGACCGAGCCTGACATGCGATCGAAGAGCTGCACGAAGACTTCGGCGGGCTGCGCTCCGGAAAGGGCGGAACGGCCGTCGAAGATGAACGTCGGGACACCCGAGATACCCCATTCGCGCGCCTGGCCCTCATCGGCGAGAACGCGAGCCTGAATTCGCCGCTCCTCCATCGCACTCAGCGGCTGCGCAGCGTCGAGTCCGTGCCGGGCGCCCAACTGCGCGAGAACTTCCCCGTCGCCCACATCGCGGCCCTCCTCGAAGTACGCGCTGAACAGGGCTTCGCTGATGGTTCCCTGGAGGCCTCGCCCCGCCGCGCGAGCGAGCAGCACATGGGCCGCGCGCGTATTGGGCATGCGGCGGATCAGGTCGAAGCGGAAGTGGATGCCGACGCTGGTGCCGATGTCACGCAGCTGATCATGCATGCGCTGCAGGCGCTCACGATCGCCAAACTTCGCCAGCAGGTACTCCTGCCGGTCCATTCCGCTCGAGGCGATCGCGGGATTGAGCTCGAACGCGCGCCATTGCACGTCCAGCTCGAGACGCGGGCGCTGCTCGCGCGCCTGGTCGAAGCGGCGCTTGCCGATGAAGCACCAGGGGCAGATGACGTCCGAATAGATCTCAACTTTCATCGCCGGGGCATTGTAGAAGATCTGGCGCAGGGGTTAGCAAGCCGAAACTCTTAGGAATATCGCCCACTTGCGAGTATAATTCGCGGCCATAGCGAATAAAAAGGGCTCATCGAGGATCAAAGCCCAACGAACTTCAAAGCCTGCCCGGAAAGTAAACGGCGGGCACTGACGCAGGCCATCCAGGAAGTGACTGCACGGAGTCTCAAGACGAAGTACGCCCTGACCGCACTGGGCCTCGGTGCGCTGGTCGCTTTGCTTCTCGTGGGCGTGCTGTTCTGGCAATACCGGCTCGATGCTACGCGTTTGAGCCGCCTGACCTTCGATACAGTCGAACAGAAGCTTCTCGATGAGCTCCAGGCACGCGGCCAGGTGATTGCCGATGCACGCGTGCGCGAACTTGCGCCCCTGATGAAGGCCCATGACTGGGCCCCCGCCCATGCGATCGCCAACGAAATCCTCGATTCGCGCGATGTCGCCGCAGTCGAACTCATGGACGAGGGAGGCACGGTCGTGTTCAGGGAATCCAATCGGCGCGGCTCCGCCCGCAGCGCCGGGCGGATCGAACGACCGATCCGCATCGCCACGCCGGGTTTGGCAACGCAGACCGACCAGGCCGAGGGCCTCCTGGTGCTGTCGATGTCGCGCGATGGCGTGGATGCCGAGCTCAAGCAGTTGGCCAGCGATGTGGCCGCGTCCCAGCTCAATCATTTCCGCGACCTGATGCGACTGCTCGCCACCGCGTGCACGGTGCTGATCGGCGCCGGCTTCATCGGGGCCTGGCTCCTGGCACGACGCATCGAGAGGCCGATCACCGCGCTCATCAAGAGCGCCGACCGGATCGGGCAGGGCGACTACACGCGGCCCTTCAGCGTCGCACGCGGCGACGAGATCGGCGAGTTGCAGCAGTCCCTCGAGCGCATGCGCGTGAAGCTGCGCCAGACCACGATCACCAAGAACTATCTCAACATCGTTCTCAACAGCATGAACGACGCGGTGCTGGTCACCTCACCGGACGGCGCCATCAAGGGTGCGAACGATGCGGCGCGCAAGCTCCTCGGTTACAGCGAGGAGGAGCTGATCGGCAAGCCGATCCAGTTCATCATCGCGGAGGGCGAGCGCACGACCTTCGCCGTCGATCAGGCGACCCAGGCGCAGGACACCCGCGAAACGGTAGTGCTGACGCGCAATGGCCAGACCATCCCGGTGTCCTTCTCCAGCTCGCAGATCACCACGGAAGACCCGCAGTTCCAGGGCAATATCTTCGTCGCGCGCAACATCACCGAGCGCAAGCGCGCGGAGCGGCGCATCCGCTATCTCGCCCGCTACGACACCCTCACCAAGATTCCCAATCGCATGCAGTTCCAGCACCTGTTGCAACAGGCGCTGGCACGTGCCGCGCGCGCCGGTACCAGCGTCGCGCTCTTGTACCTCGACATGGATCATTTCAAGGAAGTGAATGACACCTTCGGGCATTCTGCGGGCGATCGCACCCTGGAGATCCTCAGCGAGCGGCTCACGCGAACCTTGCCGAAGGAAACGATGGTCGGACGCCTCGCCGGCGATGAATTCGCGATCTTCATCGAGAACCTGCCGCGCGACACCGACAATCGCGGGCCGCTGTCCAGCCAGGCACGCATCATCCTCGACGAGATCAGCAAGGCCTTCTACCTGCAGCAGCAGGAAGTGTTCCTGACCGCGAGCATCGGCGTAGCCTTCTGCCCCGAGGACGCGGAGAACGTCATCGACCTGATCCGCAACGCCGACGCCGCCATGTACTACTCCAAGCAGAACGGCGGCAACTCGTTCGCCTTCTACTCGCGGGAGATGAACGCCGCGGCGGTCGAGCGGCTGATGCTGAAGAGCAAGCTGCGCCGCGCACTGGAACGCGAAGAACTGGTGATCCTCTACCAGCCCAAGGTCGACTTGCGCAACGGACACATCGTGGGCGCCGAAGCACTGCTGCGCTGGCGGCTGCCCGGACATGGCGACATTCCCCCGGCGCAGTTCATTCCGCTTGCCGAGGAGACCAACCTGATCCTGGAAATCGGCGAATGGGTGCTGAATCGCGTCTGCGCCGACTACCAGCGCTGGCAGAAGAGCGTAACGGACGCCGGGCGCATCGCGATGAACCTGTCGCTCAAGCAGCTGCGCCAGGCGAGCTTCATCACGCGCTTCAAGTCGGTGTTCAAGAAGCACGGCGTGTCGCCGACCTTCTTCGAACTCGAGATCACTGAAACCACCCTGATGGCGGATGCGCGCCGCACGGTAAAACTCCTCGACGAGCTGTACGCCATGGGCTTGCACCTGTCGATCGATGACTTCGGCACCGGCTACTCATCGCTCAGCGCCCTGCAGCAGTTCCCGATCAGCACGCTGAAGATCGACCAGTCCTTTGTCCGCGACGCCGCAACGGACGCCGACCAGGCCACCATCGTGCGCACCATCATCGACATGGGACGGAGCCTGGGCATGGAGGTAGTGGCGGAAGGCGTGGAATCGGAAGACCAGCTGGCCTTCCTGCGCAGCCGCGATTGCCACTTCGCGCAGGGCCGCCTGTTCGGCGATGCGGTGAGCTCGGAAGAGTTCCTGTCCCTCCTGGTCGCGCAACAGGCGGGCAGCAGCAACATCGTGCGGCTCTTCGGCTGAGGACGCGAAGACTGTAAAGTTGCGATCCGTTTCGGCGCCGCGCGCTCTCGATTCTTCATGCTCAACTTCCAGAACCTGCAGCTCAGGCGCGGCACGCGCGTGCTGCTCGAAAGCGCCACGTTCACCCTGTTCCGCGGCGACAAGGTGGGCGTCATCGGCGCGAACGGCAGCGGTAAGTCGAGCCTTTTCGCGCTGGTGCGCGGCGAGCTGCAGCCGGAGTCCGGCGAATTCTCACGACCCGCCGACCTGAAGATGGCGTGGGTGGCCCAGGAAGTACCCGCGCTCGACACCTCCGCAATCGACTACGTCGTGGACGGCGATGCCACCCTGCGGGAAGTCGAGCGCGCGATGCACAGTGCCGACGCCGCTCACGACGGGGCACGGATCGCAGCGCTGCACGCGCGCTATGAAGTCCTGGGCGGGTATTCGGCGCGGGCCCGCGCCGCGCAACTGCTCGCGGGCATCGGCTTTGCGCCCGCAGACCTGGAACGCAGCGTGGCGAGCTTTTCGGGCGGCTGGCGCATGCGCCTGAGTCTCGCCCAGGCGCTGATGTGCCCATCGGACCTGTTGCTGCTCGATGAACCCACCAATCACCTGGACCTGGACGCCATCATCTGGCTCGAGGGCTGGCTGCGTGAATACCGCGGCACCTTGCTGGTGATTGCGCACGACCGCGAGTTCCTCGATCGCGTCGTGTCGCGCATCCTGCACCTGGAAAGCGCGGGCGCACGCGCTTATTCCGGAAACTATTCGTCGTTCGAGGTGCAGCGCGCGGCCAACCTGGCCTTGCAACAGTCCATGTTCGAACGCCAGGAGCGCGAGATCCGGCACGCCATGCAGTTCGTCGAGCGATTTCGTGCCAAGGCCAGCAAGGCACGGCAGGCCCAGAGCCGGCTCAAGATGCTCGAGCGCATGCCGCGCATCGCGCCGGCTCATGTCGATGCCCCGTTCGAGTTCACATTCCCCCAGCCGGAGAAGTTGCCGCACCCGCTCCTGACGCTGGAGGAGCAGTCCGGTGGCTACGCAGGGCGTCGTGTGCTCTCGAACGTCAATCTCGTGCTCTCGCCCGGTGATCGCGTGGCGATCCTGGGGCGCAACGGCGCCGGCAAGTCCACGCTGATGAAGCTGCTGGCCGGACAGGTCGAGGCCAGCCACGGCCGGCGCACCGAGGCCGCGGACCTCGCCATCGGCTACTTCGCCCAGCACCAGCTCGAACAGCTCGATGACGCGATGAGTCCCATCGAACACCTGGCACGGCACGGCGGGTCATACATGTACGGCGCACCTGAGCAGGATCTGCGCGATCACCTCGGCAAGTTCGGCTTTCGCGGCGACCGGGTATTCGAACCCCTGGCGCCCTTCTCCGGCGGCGAGCGAGCGCGACTGGTGCTCGCAACGCTGGTTGCCGCGCGGCCGAATCTGCTGCTGCTCGATGAGCCGACCAATCATCTCGATCTCGAGATGCGCCACGCGTTGGGCATGGCGCTACAGGACTACGCAGGCGCGCTGGTGGTGGTCTCCCACGACCGGCACTTGATCCGCAGCATCGCGGACGATCTATGGATGGTGGCCGATGGACAGGTCGGCGTGTTCGACGGCGATCTCGATGACTACGCCCGCCTCCTGACCGATTCACGCAATCCCGTAGCGCAAGAGACGCGTTCCGGGCCGACGGCCGCCGAACAGCGGCGTGCCCAGAAGCGTGCCGAGGCGGAACAGCGCAATCGCCTCAGTCCGCTGCGCGCCGAGGTGCGCGCGCTCGAAGAGGAAATCGTGCGGCTCGAGCTCGAGCAGTCAGCGGTGGAGCGCACGCTGGCGGATCCCGCGTCTTATGAGGCGAGCGCCAGGGAGAGCCTGCTGCAAGCACTCGCGCGCCAGCGCGAGATTCGCAGCCGGCTGAGCGAACTGGAGACGCGCTGGCTGCAAGCCAGCGAGATCTTGCAGAGCGCCGAGCGCGCAAGTTGAGGCACCGCCGGGCTCCGCGTAATCCGGGTTCAGGCTGCGGAAAAGCTTACAATGCGGCCCGATGTCAGCGGTGCCCCGTTCCGACCCGCCTCTCCCCAGTCATCGTGACACGACTATCCTTCGCCCCCGCAGACGCTGGCGGCGGTTGTTTCTGCTTGCGCTGCTGCTGATCTGGGCGGGCACGGCGCTGTGGCAGGTCTTCAAGCCGATGCCGGCAGGAACCAACCTGGCGAGTGACTGGGTCGATACGCCGGTTGCCGACGTGCGCTGGCTGGCTGACACGACCGTGACCGACGGTCACGGACGACTCTTGATCCGTCAACACGTATTCGACGAAGTGCTCGGCATCATCGGCGCCGCGAAGCAATTCGTGGTCCTGGACTTCTACCTCTTCAACGACTGGCCCGACGCCGCCGACACCGCAGACGGCGCCGGCGCGGCAAGCTCCGCAGTACATCGCAAGATCAGTGAAGAGCTGAAGGCGCGACTCATCGCAAGACGCAAAGCGGTACCCGACCTCAAGGTTCTCTTCATCACCGATCCGGTCAACGATCTGTACGGTGCCTGGCCGTCCGCAGCCCTCGCCGAGCTCAGGGGCGCGGGCGTGGATGTGGTCATCACCGACCTCGATATCCTGCGCGATCCAAACCCCGCGTATTCCGCCTTGTGGCGCCCGCTCGGAACGTGGTCGACGGACCACGCCGGCGACCGCGGCGCGCTTGCCAACCCGCTCGATGTCGGACCGGAGACGGTGAGCCTGCCGATGTGGCTGCGCATGTTCAACTTCAAGGCGAATCACCGCAAGACACTGGTGGCCGATGACGGTCGCGGCGGGCTGGTGGCGCTCCTCACCTCCGCCGACGCCAACGACGGTGGCAGCGCACATTCCAACGTCGGGCTGCGCTTCGGCGGGCCGCTGGCGCGCACGGCGCTCGACAGCGAGCTGCGGATCGCGCGCCTTTCCGGGTGGCAATCCACCTGGCAGCCGCCCGAAGTGTCGGCGCCGCAGAAGGACCAGCAGGCGGTGCGGCTGCGCTACCTGTCCGAAGGCGCTATCGAACGAGAGCTTCTCGCCGCGATCGAGACCGCGCACTCTGGAGAGTCGATCTCGATCGCCGCTCTATACCTGAGCGATCGCGACGTGATCGATGCGTTGCGCGCAGCGGCCGCGCGTGACGTGCGCGTGCGCCTGATCCTCGATCCTAACAAGGACATGTACGGCAGGCAGCACGATGGCGTGCCGAACCGTCCCGCCGCGGCTGAACTCGTCCGCCAGAGCGGCGGGCGCATCGAGTGCCGCTGGTATCGGACGCATGGCGAGCAATTTCACGCGACGCTCGCGATGGTGCGCCGGGGCGATGCTCTTTGGGCGATGCTGGGATCGGCACAACTCACGCGCCGGCAGCTGGACAACTTCAATCTGAACGCCGACGTGGCGCTGGAGGCGGACCTCGATACGCCGCTGGCGCAGGAGCTGGTCAACTACTTCGAGACGCTGTGGCAGAACGACCCGGTCGCCCTGCGCGAATACACGACCGACTTCCAGATCTACGAGGACCAGTCCTTTCCCCGCTATTGGCGTTACCGGCTCATGGAAGCGGCCGGGCTGGGAGCTTTCTGATCCGGCGTGGTCGAGTGATGCTCAGGAGGATGAGTGCGGCGCCAGCGCCATGGCGGCTCGCGTTCCGATTCCGGCAGCGCCCATAAGCCCAGCTTTTGCGCCCTGGCATCGCGCTCCAGGTCGTACAAGGAAGCATCGTACGCTCGGCGCCGATAGACCCATACGTGGCCGCGCCGCACGAGCTCCGCGTTGATGTCGAGGCGGTCGGACTCGCGGTACGCGTGCGCAACCTTGCGTCCGTAGCGATCGACATCCAGCACCTCGAACCTGAGTTTGCGGTCCAGCACCAGGCCGCGCAGCGCAGCGCGCGCATTGTCCGCGTACGGCTGGTTCTTTTCGGGCGCGTCGATGCCCGCCAGGCGTATCTCGACCTGCCCTCCGCTGGTTGCCGTCACGATGAAACTGTCACCATCGAATACCTTGATGACCGTCCCGGTGATCTCTTCGGCAGCCGCGAGCCATGCCAGCAGGCACAGCGCCAGCAGCAGGATTCGAATTGCACGCATTGAGCCGGGTGGCGGTGGCGAGTCTGCCGCGAGAGGGCTCAGTGTCCCGCGGCGGACGGGGGCGCCGCGGCGCTCGCTGCGGCGAGAGCGTTGAGCGTTTCAGTCACCGCCACCTTCGCGGCCTGCTGGTACGCCGACTCGAACGCTTCCACGGTGGCGCTCAGGGTGTTGCTCGAGGCTGGCGCAGTCGCAGTTGCAGTGAAATCAGCGAGCGGCCTGCGATCCCGCACCCGGCCCACAGTGCACACCATGCTCACGCGCACCACCGGGTTCGCGCCGCTGGTGTACTCGGCCTGGAAGGCGACGAGGTCCGTCTGCAGGACGTAATCGCTGAGGAATGGCGACAAATCGCCCTGCACCGTCGCGAGGCGCCCGGTGTTGCGCAGCGACTGGATCAGCAGATCCTGGACCACGGTCTGCGCTTCCGCGCCCCAACGCGCCGCGGCGAAGTAGTCGAGGCGCCGGTCCGGCTGCAAGAGCGCGATCCGGTCCGTGTCCAGGCCGGGGCGCGCCGACGGACGTGCCACGGTCAATCCAACCGGGAGCGGTCCGCCTTCGGAGCTGCTAGCCGGCAACGGGCTGAGCACGTAGACATGTTGCGGTAGCTGCTCGCTGTCGAAGGCGCCTCCCACGCAGCCGGTGCAGACCGCGGCGAGACTCGCGGCGGCCCAGGGTGCAAACCGGCCCCGGTTCGAGTTCAACAGGCTCATCGCGGAATCTCCACGCCGGAATATTTCTGCTCATACAGGAGCTGCGAGGGCTGGCGCTTGATGCTGCGCGAGAGATCGCGAAAATCCTCCGCGGCTTCGCGGCTCTCGCGAATCAGCTGCTGCAATTCGAGCAGGCCCTGGTCGCTGAAGCGAGTGATATTCGCCTGGTTATCGTTCACGAACTGATCGAGGCGCTCGGAAGTCGAGGCGAGATGATCCATGGTGACACGAGCCCGCTCCAATGCCGCCTTGATGTCGGGACCAGAGCCTTCGGTGATGTCGCGCAGGCCGTTCGCGGCGCCCTCGATTTCTCCGAGCGTGCGTTTCGTGTCGCCGACCAGCGCGTGGACGTCTTTCAGGATCCCGGGCAGCTCGCTGCTGGCGCGATTGAGGTTGTCGAGCGTGGCACCGACCGCCGCGACATTCTCATCATTGAACAGCTTGCTCATGCGCTGCGCCAGGTTCGCGCCCTGACCGAACAGGTCCGGAAGGCCGCTGAGGAGAATGTCGAAGTTCGACTTGACGGTGCGAATCACCGGGTAGCGCTGGCTGGCAACGCGCGGCATGACCGGCTTATCGCCACGATCGCGTTCCAGGTCGATATAGAGGAGTCCAGTCACGCCCTGCAGGCTCAGCGTCGCGAGCGTCTCGTCGGTAATCGGCGCTTGCGCATCGATGTCGACGACGACTTCGACCCGATCCGCCGCGCGCGGGTCGATGTCCATGCGCACCACGCGACCGACATCGACGCCGAGATAGCGCACCGGGCCGCCCTTGCTGAGCCCAGCGACGCTGCCCTCAAAGTAGATCTCGAAGCGTTTGTAGTCGCGCTGGTCCTGGGTATCCGTGTACCAGATGACGAACCAGGTGCCGAGGGCGAGCACCAGCAGCACGAAGGCGCCAACGGTGAGATAGCTGGCTTCACGTTCCATCGTCAGACTCGCGACTGTGCGCGGCAGAACGCGCGCGCGGTCCATGGAAGTACTCGTGTATCCAGGGATGGTCGTTGCGCAGCATCCCGGGCACTGTATCGATCACCATGCGCCGGTCGACGATCACGCCGACGCGGTCACAGGTGGCGAAGATGGTGTCGAGGTCGTGCGTGATCATGACCACCGTGAGGCTGAGGTTCTTTTTCAGGCCGGCGATCAGCTGGTCGAATTCCGCCGCGCCGATCGGATCGAGACCCGAGGTCGGTTCGTCCAGGAACAGCAGCCGCGGATCGAGAGCCAGCGCGCGCGCCAGCGCAGCACGCTTGATCATACCGCCCGACAGCTGTGCCGGATACTTTGCCCCCGCATCCGCTGCCAGCCCCACCATGTGCAGCTTGAGGCGCGCCAGCGCATCCAACGCCTCGTCCTCCAGGTCGAAGAACTCCGTCATCGGCATCTGCACGTTCTGGGTGATATTCAGGGAGGTAAACAGGGCGCCGTGCTGGAAGGTGACTCCGTAGTGACGCTTGACCTCGCGCAGCTCGCTCTCGCTCAGGCTGTTGATGTCATGCCCGTACAGGACCACCCGCCCGGCGCGCGGGCGCTGCAGGCCGAGAATGGTGCGCAACAGGACCGACTTGCCACTGCCCGAACCGCCGACGATGCCGAACACTTCGCCTTCCAGCACCTGCATGTCGAGCCCGGCGTGCACCACCTGTGCGCCAAAGCGGTTCACGATGCCGCTGACTTCGATCACCGGCTGACTCATATGTCGAGATGCCTGAAGAGCACGGCAAACACCGCGTCGGCGAAGATCACCAGGAATATGGACTGCACCACCGCCACCGTGGTCAGCCGCCCCAGCTCGCGCGAGGACTCGCGCACCTGCATGCCGCGCAGCGTGCCGACGAATGCGATCAGGAACGCGAAGATCGGCGCCTTGAAGATGCCCACCCAGAATGTGGTCGGCGCAATGGATTCCTGCATGCGCGCGAGGTACTGCGCGGGCGGGATGTCGAACAGGAAATAGCACAGCAAGCCGCCGCCCATCAGGCCCACGCCGTCGGCAATGATGGTCAGCAGCGGCAGCGCAATCACCAGGCCGAGCAGACGCGGTACCACCAGCACCTCGATTGGGCTGGTGCCGATCGCGTGCAGCGCATCGACTTCTTCATTGAGCTTCATGACACCGATTTCAGCGGCAAACGCGCTGCCGGATCGGCCGGCCACGATGATGGCCGTGAGCAGCACGCCGAGCTCACGCAGCACGCCGATCGTCACCAGGTCGACGACGAAGATCTCGGCGCCGAACCGCCGCAGCTCCTGGGCACCGAGGTAGGCGATGATGGTGCTGATCAGGAAGGCGATCAGCGACACGATCGGAATCGCCTGGACACCGGTCTCGTGTATGTGCCGTACCAGGGCCGGGAATCGCAACCGCCGTGGATGCAAGAGCGCGGAGCCGACGACGCTGCAGATCTCACCGAAGAAGACCAGCCCGCGGCGCGAGGACATGGCATGCCGGATTGCCCAGCGCCCGAGCCGACGCACCGGGGCCGCCAGGTCCAGCCCTTCCTCGTCGGGTGCTTGTTTGGGCGGATCACTGAGGGTGCGTTCCACGAACCGCACCTGTTCGGGCACTTGGCCCTGCCACTCCACGCTGCGGCTTGCGGTGCGCAGGCGCTCGGCCCAATCGTGCAGGAACCAGGCACCAGTGAGATCGAGGTCTTCCAGCCGCTTGGTATCGATGCGTACGCCGCTCGCACCGCCGAGCTCGATGGCGCTGAGCTCCCGGCTGATCGCAGCCGCGTTCTCGATCAGCCAGCGCCCTGTGACTGAAACGGTCAGCACGCCGTCCCGATGTTGCTGGCTGAGAAACATCGCCGGCGATGCTAACAGGCGCGCCGGTTGCCATCGAGCCTATAGCACCTTACTTTGCGGCGCAGGCCCACGCGCATCCTGCAATTGATGTCACACAGCCCGCTGGTACAAGTCCTGGTACTCCTAGCCGCTGCGGTGCTGGTGGTCTATGCCGTTCGCCGCCTGAAGCTGTCGCCGATCCTCGGCTATCTCGCGGTCGGCATGGTGCTCGGGCCCCATGCGCTCGGGCTGGCCGCAGACAATACGGCGATCAGCGTGCTGGCCGAAATCGGCGTCGTGTTCCTGGTGTTCACGCTCGGCCTGGAATTCTCGTTGCCGCGCCTGGTCGCCATGCGCTGGGAGGTGCTGGGCCTGGGCGGCGGACAAGTGCTGATCACGGCCGGCCTGGGCGGCGCGATCGCGTGGCACTTTGGCGTCGAACTGCCGGTCGCCATCGTGTTGGGCGGCGCGATCGCGATGTCATCGACCGCGATCATCGTGCGCCAGCTGAGCGAGCAGGCGGAGGTCAACCGCACGCACGGTCGGCTCGCGGTCGCAATCCTGCTGTTCCAGGACATCGCCTTCGTGCCGTTCCTCGCGCTCACTTCGGCGCGCATGACGCACGGTGAGGTGGCCGACGCCGGCGAATTCCTGCGCACGGTCACCGAGGGTGGCATCGCTTTGCTTATCGTGCTTGCAGCAGGCCGCTGGTTGCTGCGCCCGCTGTTCCATGAGATCGCCCACACGCGCTCCCCGGAGCTCTTCGTTCTCGCGGTGCTGCTCGTGGTGCTCGGTTCGGCCTGGACCACGCAAGTAGTAGGCCTGTCGCTCGCCCTCGGCGCCTTTCTCGCCGGCGTGATGCTCGCGGAAACCGAATTCCGGCACCAGGTCGAGGCAGTGATCCGGCCGTTTCGCGACGTGCTGCTGGGACTGTTCTTCATCACGATCGGCATGTTGTTCGACACCGGCCTGCTGGCGCGGCAATTGCTGCTGGTCAGCGGGCTGGTCATCGTGTTGGTCGTCGGCAAGACCCTGATCGTGATGCTGCTGGCGAAGCGCTTCGCCGGCAGCTTTTTCAAGGGGCTGCGCACCGGCATCGTGGTGAGTATCGGCGGCGAATTTGGATTCGCGCTGCTCACGATCCTGTTGCGTGACCGGCTGGTGGCGCCGGAGATCGTGCAACCCCTGCTGGCCGCCATCGTGCTGAGCATGGTCGCGAGCCCGCTCATCATTCGCCACAACAAGCAGATCGCACGCTGGGTCCTGCGCGAGAGCGGTCCGGCGCCCACCGCGCTGGCACGCGAGCTGGCGAGCACGCGCGCGCTGGCACAACGCGAGCACGTGCTGCTGTGCGGGTTTGGGCGCGTCGGCCAGAACATTGCACGGGTGCTCGAGGACCTGGGGTTCGAGTACATCGCGCTCGACAACGACCCGGGGCGGGTGCGGGCGGCGCGCCAGGCGGGCGACCCGGTCGTCTACGGAGATGCGGGCCAGGAAGAGGTGCTCGAGAACGTGGGACTGGATCGCGCCAGCGTCGTCGTGGTCAGCTTTGCCGATTCGACACTCGCGCTACGCATCCTGGCCGCGGTGCGCGCCCAGCGACCCGAAGTCCCCATCCTGGTGCGTACCCAGGACGACACGCGGCTGGTGGAGCTGCAGAAGGCGGGCGCTTCGACCGTCGTGCCCGAGACTTTCGAGGCCGCACTCATGCTCGTGTGGCACGTCCTGCTGCTGCTGGAGGTGCCGGTATCGCGCGTGATGAAGACCATCGGCGACATCCGCGGCAACCGCTACAACATGATGCGCACGTTGTTTCGCCGCGATGATACCCAGCTGCCCGATGCCAGCGAGGCGCTGCGCGAGCAGCTTTACACCCTGGTGCTGCCGCCCGGCGCGTGGGCGGTCGGGCGCTCGGTCGACCAGGTGAAGGAACGCGCCGAGATCACCATCACTGCGATCCGCCGCGATGGCATCGTGGGGCGCGAGCCCTCGCCCGATACGCTTCTCAAGGAAGGCGACGTACTGGTCCTCTACGGCACTCCTGAAGCCCTCGAACACGGCGAAGCCGTCCTGCTGATGGGCTGACGCAAGCGGACATAATCCGGGCCGCAGGGTGGCCAGAACAAGCCAAGCCCACATGGAGTTGCAGCTTCCTCTTTACTCCCGGCAACCCCCGTCGCATAGTCCGGCCGCTGATCAGGGCAAACCCACCGAAAGGTGGGGACGCAAAGCCACCGGTCTAAAGGATCTGAAGGGTCCTACGATAGCGGGGTTGCCAGCGGGCAGCGGCCCCCTCTCACTACCGCGGCTCGATCTGACTTCCCCTCCTTCGTGACCTGCTCGCGCGCTCGAACTCACTGGCGCGCTCGAGTCATGGCCCGCGCCACCCGGCCAGCAACGCTTTTTGCGGATCGCGAACCGACCGGGGGAAACAAATGGCAGCCAGAGTTGCAGTCCTGCGCAATTGGGAAGGCAGCGTGGTCACACGACCACGGGTCATCGTTCGTCCGAAGCGCGTCGAAGACATCCAGACCATCCTCGAAAACAGCAAGGCCTTTCCTTCACCGGTGCGCGCCATCGGCGCCAACTATTCGCAGACGCGCTGCGCAGTCGCGGACGGCGGCACCATCGTCGAAACGGCGGCGATGAACCGCATTCTCGAGATCACCGATCGCTACATCCGCGTACAGGCTGGCGCCGCGCTGATCGATGTCGCCATTGCGCTCGAGCAACAGGGACTGCAGCTCCCCGTGAACCCGGATCTCGGCAACCTTACGATGGGTGCGGCTGCACTCGCGCCCACCAAGGACTCATCGATGCCGGGTGAGATCGGGCAACTCTCCTCCGCGCTCAAGGAGGCAAAGCTGGTGCTGCCGAACGGCAAGAGCGTCACGATCAACGAGTCACAGGCGGACTTGCTGAAGCTGGTGCGCTCCAGTTACGGCCTGACCGGCATCGCGCATGAACTGACTTTCCGCGTTGTTCCGTTACGCGCGGTGCGCCTCGACTACGAGAGCTACTCGCTCGAAGCATTCACCCGGGAATTCCCGGCCCTGAGTGAAATGGGAGCGGGTCTGAAGTTCTACCTGCTGCCGTTTCGCGATCGCGTGACGGTCGAATTCCGCACCTACGACGACGAGCCGCCTACGTCGCGTTCGGGCATCTGGTCGATCCGCAATTCCGTGATGACCAACGTGCTCCCCGCTTTCGGCTCGACCGTCAGCAACGCCGTGCCCTTTCCCCCGGTACGCTACTTCTTCATTGAACACTTCAACAGCGTGATGCGCTCGACGCTGGACCGTGCCGCGCGCAATGTCACCGTGTATCCGATCGAGTGGGTGCGCAAACTCCCGAAGGATGCCGGCAGGACTCGCTTCACCTACAGCACCTGGGCGTTTCCGCAGCAGGGTTATCCCGAGCTGATCGCGGACTACTTCGAGTTCTGCCGCGACTACTACAAGCGGCAGCGCTATCGCGCCAACCTGCTGCACCTGGGCCACCGCCTGCACCGCGACCCGGGCTCGCTCCTCAGCCCGAGTTTCGCGGCGCCGATGGTCACGCTCGATCCATCGTCCACCGGCGATGCTGGCTGGGAGGACTTCGTCATCGAGTTCAACGAATTCTGCTCGCAGCGCCAGGGCACACCGCTCCTCAACCAGACCCGCTCGCTCACCAAGGAACAGACCTGCCAGGCGTTCGGCGAACGCTGGAAGGTCTTCAACGGGTTCCGCAAGCGGCTCGATCCCGAGGATCGGATGCTCAACGTGTACTTCGCGCAGCTCCTCTAGCGCCGCGCAGGCCTGCAGCGCTCAGGTGCTCGCCTGCAGGTGCGCCTCGACGAACCAGAGGTACTTGTCGACATCGCGCGAAACGCCGGTGAACAGATCCGTGGTGTCGTCATCCCCGAGCTTGTCCGACTCGGAGATCGCCTTGCGCACCTTGCGACCGAAGACGGCCAGCGCAGTCGCCAGAGCATCGACGTGTGCCGAGCCATCGATGATGTCGGTCGGATAAGGATCGAGTGAGGTGCGCTTGGCCACCGTCGCCAGCGCACCCTCCGCCGTTCCACCCAGCGAGGTGATGCGCTCGGCAATCGTGTCGATGTGCTCCTCGATGTTCTCGGCGACCTCGTCGAAGAGCTTGTGGAGCGCGATGAAGTTCGGGCCCTTCACGTTCCAGTGCGCCTGCTTCGCCTGCGTCTGCAGGTCGATCGCGTCGGCGAGCCGCGCGTTGAGCAGGTCGGCGACCCGGCGACGGGTTTTCTCGGACAGGTCGATACGGGTCTTGTGCATGTCAGACTCCTTGAGGTACGGCAGCTATTTTCCACGGCCGCGAGGTTCGTTCCCAATTGTTGCTGTCGATCGGGTCGATCGAGGCCGAAAATCGCCGATTCAATGTTGCCGGCGGATTCCGAAGTAGAAGGCGACATCCGGGGAGCCGCCAACCCGCACATCCTCCGTCACCGCCAGCTCAAAACGCCAGCCGCCTGCGGTCCGATAATGGCCGCCGATTGTTAAGAGGACTGCAGCACCCAGGAAGTCGAGGTCGCTGTCCTTGACGCAGCTGTCATGCGCATCGACCTGCATGGCGAGCCCGTAGCGGGTCCCCGCGTCCCAGCTCAATGCGACCGTGCCGAACGGAATCACGCTGCTGGCCTCGAGCGGCAATGGATCGACAGAACCGGGCCTGGACATTCCCAGCGTCGCATCGAGGCGCCAGTCTCGGCCCAATTGCCACTGCCCGCTGATCCAGCCGGCCACGTCGACGGCACCGTTGCTGGTCAGGGCGTGGGTTTCGCCGGTCGGCAGCTCCAGTCCGAGCCAGACATCGATGGTGGTCGCAGCGGTCGACAGGGCCGTGAAGCCCGCCTCGATCGATGAATCCGCGATGCCGGTATGGCTGCCGGTGATGTCGATCGCTGCGCCGCTCGCGCCCTGTCCGGCAAGGTAGGCGAACTCGAGCTCGTTCTCCGGTCGCAGCGGACGATCGCCCCGCGGTAAGCCGAGTAAGCGGTGCCAGTCGTCGATGACCGAATCCAGGTGGCCGCCGCTGTAGTGCACGACGGGGATCGAGAACTGCAGCTGCCATCGCCTGGCGACTCGCCAGGAGCCATTCCACCGCAGCTCGGTGCTCTCACCATCGACGAGCAGCTCCTCACCGTTGCGCGATTCGATATTGGTAGTGTTGCTGATAGTCAGTGCGAGGTCCTGTCGCCATGAAGCATCGGACGGCAGCACCGGTCGGCCGAGCGGCAGGTAGACACCGCGAATCAGCGGATTCTGATCGCGCACCAGGAACGGCTCCGCTTGTACTGTCGGACCCGCCACGCAGAGCGCCAGGCAGGTGCAGGCCCAAAGGCCGGGTTCGCGATGGATCACCCGGTCGCAGTTTACTGGCGCACAAAAAAAGCAGCCAAGCTTTCGCTTGGCTGAGAAGTACGCAGGTCCCAGGGGATTTTGCGGACCTGCAGTGATTGGTCGGTGTGCTGAGCGATGCGGTTCACGTCTCGCTGCGGCGCCGCCGCAGCAGGATGGCGGCCCAGATGAATCCGGCTGCCACGATGAGCCCGATCCACAGACCGGGGCTGGAGAAGAACGTGCCGGGGTCGATAGAGTCGATGAGACGCCCTGTCATCGGGATGCGACTACCATCGACGTCAGCGGCGCGCTCGGCAGCATTGGTATTGAGTGCGAGGTGGAACCAGCCGCCGAACCGATCACGAAGCATGTGTGCAACATGGAACGTCTGGAGAAAACCGTACTCCAGGAGCATGAGTGCCAGAATCGGCAACACAGCCCAGAGAATCACAGCACGGCGCGCCCAAGCGGAAACCAACAGCAGCCAGCCGAGAATCGGCAAGTACCACAAAGTCATTGTTGCCATCGAATAGAGAATCAGTGCGTGTGCGGCAAACCAGAGGCGTGGCTCCCAGACCATCGACCAGACATGCTCCACCGTACCGCTCAATCGCAGACTACCGATGAGACCAAACAGTAGGTTAGTGGCCAGTACCGCCCCGAAAGTCATCAGTGGAAGTGCGACAGCTGCGACTACAAGCTTCGAAATCACGGTCTCTCGATCCGAGACCGGCAACGACTTCCAGAACAGCACGCTGCGATCCTTGCGATCGGCGTACAGGCTGTCGAGAAGGTAGAAGAGGGTAAGAAAGCCCATCGAGATCAGGTATGGCACCGCAACGCCTGTGAGCAGGAGCGTAAGGATGGCGTAGCGCTTGCTCTCAAATTCAGGATTCCCTACCAAATCGAGTGAAGCGTGACGGAACTGTGGATGGCCAAACGTAATGATTAGAATCAGGATGGCAGCAACGACGGCCGGCGCGATGAAGAACGAGCGGTGCTCCCAGAACTCGCGGCGTATCAGCAGCGGGAGGTGGTTCATGCGGCGGCTCCCTTGATCTTGGCGACGAACAGGTCCGCCACGCTCGGGGTGCGGGCGTCGCCCAGCTTGTGCAGCGCGTCGGCGGCGGCATTCTGAAAGAACATCACCGTGCGTCCGAACACCTCGCGTTCGTAGAACGGCTTGAATTCGCGGGCCGCGGCGACGTGATCGGGGTTGACCGTGAGCTGCACGAAGCTCTCGGCAACCTGCTCCATGGTGCTGTCGAGCACGATGCGGCCGCGGTCGATGAACAGCACGTCGGTGAGGAGGTTCTCCACCTCTTCGACCTGGTGAGTGGTGATGACAATCGTGCGCTCGTGGTCGAAATAGTCGGACAGCAGGCTCTCGTAGAACTGCTTGCGATAGATGATGTCGAGGCCGATTGTCGGCTCATCGAGCACCAGCAGCTTCGCATCGATCGCCATCACCAGCGCCAGGTGCAGCTGCGTGATCATGCCCTTCGACAATTCACGCACGCGGCTGGTGCGCTTGATGTTGGTGCGGCCGAGAAACTGTTCGGCAAGCTCTGGCCGGAAGCGCGGATGCACGCCGGCGACGAAATCCACTGCCTGCTGCACGCGCAGCCAGCCCGGGAGAACCGCGACATCGGCGATGAAGCAGACTTCCTGCATCAGCCGGTCGCGCTGGGTATAGGGGTCGAGGTCGAGCACTTTGAGCTCGCCTTCGTAGTTGGTGAGCCCGAGGATCGCGCGCAGCGCAGTGGTCTTGCCGGCGCCGTTGGGGCCAATCAAGCCCACGATGCGTCCAGCCGCGGCACTGAAGCTCACGTTGTCCAGCGCGTGGAACTTGCCAAATGACTTGCTCAGTCCACGCGCTTCAATCACTGCGCCCATCGGCGACCTCGCTCGATCCGGATTTGTTGCCGTCGCTGTCGGTGCCACTCTTGGCGGCTTTGAGCAGGTCGGCGGCGCTGAGCCCAAGGCGGTTGATTGTTGCCAAGACCTTCGGCCACTCATCTTCCAGGAACTTCTGCCGTTCGTCCTTCATCAGGATCCGGCGCGCGCCTTCGGTAACGAACATGCCCCGACCGCGCCGCTTCTCGACCAGTTGCTCGTCGACCAGCTGCTGGTAGCCCTTGAGGACCGTCAGCGGATTGAGCTGGTATTCGGCCGCTACGTTGCGCACCGAAGGCAGCGCATCGCCGTCCTTCAGCACACCCTCGAGGATCATCGCGACCACGCGATCCCGGAGCTGCCGATAGATCGGCTGACCGTCATTCCAGTTCGGATCCATGCTGCTGCCTTCAGCGTTCACTGTGCTGGGCGATTAGCGAACTACTGTACCAGAACGGCCCGCGGCGACCGGTTGCGTGCCGGCGACTCACCGCTGCTGTTGTTGTGCGTGTCGCGCTCCGCGAAGGTGGAAACGCGCGGCGCTGTCACCGTCATGCTTCCCAGCTGCGCGATTTCGCGCACTCGCTTCGCCTCGACAACCATCGAGCCTGCGTCGGCAAGCCGGATCATCGGAGCCGTCACTTCGAGCTGACCCATGAACGCCACCGTCGTGGCCGGGCTCGCGCATCCCTCACCTGCCCAGGCACCAGCTGCCATGAGTGAGAAGAGGCCAACTGTCGCCAACTGCACCGTGCCCGTTGCTTTGCGATTCTTCGTGAACATCTGCCTATCCTCCTGACTCGGTTTGTTGTGGCTGGAGCCTCAGCCCTTGTCTTGCCCTTCGGTTCTGCTAGCGCCTTTGGACTGTGCTAGCTCCTTGGTGTTGTAGTTAACTATAACACTAAATCCTATGCAAGCCCTTTTTGAAAGGTCCTGGAGGACCTGGCCTGTAGCGATTACAAATCAATAGGTTACCTAGAGCGCTGACCCCCTTCGATGCGCCGATGCGTTCAAATCCAGCATGAAACTGCGCAAGAACCGCGAGGCCGTAGGCCTGTGAACGGCACTTTTACCCCGGCCTTGACCCTGCTTTCCCCGCTTGCGGCGCCTCGGCGCGTCGGTATCGTGCTGCGGATGGTTCCGATGGAAGAGGATTCGGCGCTGATGGCCCGCTACGCGCGCGGCGATCTCGCCGCATTCACGCAGCTCTACCAGCATCACAGGGAATCGCTATATCGCTACCTGCTGCGCCTGACGCGCGATCGTGCCGCGACCGAGGACTTGTTCCAGGAAGTGTGGAGTCGCGTGATCGCGAGTCGGGAGCGCTACGAACCCCGCGCCAAGTTCTCCACGTTTCTGTTCTCGATTGGACACAACTGCTTCATCGACTACTGTCGACGCAACGCGAATTCAGCTGCAGCGCGTGCGGAATCGCTGGACGGCTTTGAAGACCTGCTCGCCGACTCGTCGCATCGCGGACCAGAACGCCAGGCTGAAAGCGCGCAGACTGCCGCGCGATTTCGCGCCGCTCTCGAACGCCTTCCGGCCGAGCAGCGCGAAGTGTTCCTGCTGCACGAAGAGGCGGGGCTCAACCTGGAAGAGATCGGCAAGCTGACGGGCGTGGGCATGGAAACGGCGAAGAGCCGCCTGCGTTACGCGGTCGCGAAGCTGCGGCTGAGCCTCGTGGATGAAGTAGCCGGCGCTGCGACGCTGGTGCCGCAGGGAGCAGAGAGAGGAACGAGGCGATGGCCGTGAACGAATCGGAAGAACAGGCACTCGAGCGCTTCCTGCAGCGCTCCAGCGCTCTGTCGCGCGCCTATCAGCAACTCGAGGACGAGTCCCCTTCCCCCGCGCTCGATCGAGTCGTGATTGCTGCGGCCCGCGATGCGATCGGAGCGCAACAGCAACCGCGCAGGCAGTGGCGCTGGCCTTCGCTCGCGCTCGCAGCCACGGTGTTGCTGTCCTTCGCCATCGTGATGCGCTTGTCGTTGCCGACGGATAAGCGGAGCGCGGTTCCCGCACCACCAGCGGCTACTCCCGCCGAGCTCGGAAAGTCATTGCCGTCTCCACAAGCTCCCGCGCCCGCAGCAGTGGCGCCGGAGAGTGCACGACTTGCGGCGCCTGCCTTGGCGCGAGAGCGCCTGCGGGCGGCGCCCGCATCCCGTGACGAAGACAAGAAACTAGAGGCGGCCGACGCCGTTTCGACCCAGGAAATGGATTCAGTGAACGAGGCGCCAGCAGCGCCGGGTTCGGTAGCGCAGCCCCCGCTCGCCGCTGCTTCGGCGCCTGAGCCTGCAACAAGCGGGCTTACGTCGCCGTCTGCCAAGCGAGCCTTCAGCACTTCGTCATCGATCAATCCGTCAGCGTCCCCCAAGGACGCGCGGCAAAAAGCCGCCGCGAAGAAGAGCGGTGTGAAACCGGCCAAGGAATGGCTCGAGGAGATTGCGCGCCTGCGCGCGAGTGGCCAGGCGGAGGCCGCCGATCGTGAGTTTGCGAGCTTCCAGAAGACGTATCCGAACTACGTACACGGGGTCGACACGACACCGACTCAATGATGGCCCGCGAGCGTGCGTCATTCGCCGGGACACTCTAGAATCTGCGCCCCTTTTGGCGGCGGCCTTACCGCCAGCGCTGAGACCTGGAGGTGGAAATGAAGCAGCCCGTCACCGTAGCCATCACTGGAGCCGCCGGCCAGATCGGCTACGCGCTCGCCTTTCGCGTCGCGTCCGGACAGATGCTGGGCGCCGATCAGCCGATCAATCTGCACCTGCTGGAGATCACTCCGGCGCTGCCCGCACTGCAGGGCGTGGTGATGGAAATCCAAGACTGCGCGTTTCCGACCGTCAACACTGTGGTGGCGACGGATGATGCCAAGGTCGCGTTCCGGGACTGCAACGTAGCATTGCTGGTCGGCGCTCGACCGCGCGGACCGGGGATGGAGCGCAAGGATCTGCTGCTCGCCAACGCGCAGATCTTCTCGGCCCAGGGAAAGGCGCTCGACGCGGTCGCGAACCGCGACATCAAGGTGCTGGTGGTCGGCAATCCTGCCAACACCAATGCCCTGATCGCGCAACGCAACGCTCCTGGCCTCAAGGGGCAACGTTTCACCGCGATGACGCGGCTCGATCACAACCGCGCCCTGTCGCAGCTCGCGCAGAAGACGAACAGCCATGTCACGCGCATCCGCCGGATGACGATCTGGGGCAATCACTCCGCGACGCAGTACCCCGACCTCAATCACGCCACGGTCGATGGCAAGGCAGTGAAGTCGCTCGTCGATGCAAAATGGGTTGCCGAAAGCTTCATCCCGGTCGTGCAGCAGCGCGGCGCCGCGATCATCAAGGCGCGCGGTGCGTCCTCGGCCGCTTCCGCAGCCTCAGCCGCCATCGATCACGTGCGCGACTGGGTGAAGGGGACGGCCGACGGCGACTGGGTGAGCATGGGGGTCCCTGCCGATGGCAGTTATGGCATTGGTGAGGGTGTCATCTATTCCCATCCAGTCACTTGTCGCGACGGCGAGTACCAGATCGTGCAGGGGCTCGAGATCGACACTTTCAGCCGCGAGCGAATGGATGCGACAGAACGCGAACTGCGCGAGGAGCGCGACGGGGTAAAAGAGCTGATCTGAGCCCTCGCCTCGACCACAACTCCCCTGGGATCACGCAGCTCCGCGGGTGAGGGCGCGGCTGGTCTCGCTCCAGTTCGGCCGCTATAGTGACCTCAAAAGGCCGCGGCAATCCGGACCGCGGCGGCCCCGAGCCCGCAAGGATTCCGCCATGTTGAATCTCGCCTGGTTCCTCCTGTTCGTCGGCGTCGTCCTGTTCGTGGCCTACCGACGCTTCAGCCTGCTACAGCTCTCGATCACGTTTACCGTTTTGGTGCTCGCCCATTCGTTGTTAGGGAACGCAGGCGTGTGGTGGAAGGCGCTCTGCTGGCTGCCGGTCCTTGCGCTGTGGCTCCTCAACATCAATCCGCTGCGCCAGACCTTCCTCACGCGACCGTTCCTGCGGGTCTATCGACGGCTGCTGCCCTCGATGTCGACGACCGAGAAAGAGGCACTGGAAGCCGGCACGGTGTGGTGGGATGGACAGCTCTTCACGGGCGCGCCGCAATGGGACCAGCTCATGTCCAGTCCGGCGCCGCGGCTTTCAGCCGAAGAGCAGGCGTTCATCGACGGGCCGTGCGAAGAGCTGTGCCACATGCTCGATGATTTCGACATCACGCATTGGCGAGGCGACCTGCCGCCGCACGTTTGGGATTTCCTCAAGACCAAGGGCTTCTTCGCGATGATCATCCCGAAGAAGTACGGCGGCCTGCAGTTCTCCGCGTACGCCCATTCGTGCGTGTTGATAAAGATCGCGAGCCGCAGCGCCACCGCTTCCTCGACGGTCGCAGTGCCGAACTCCCTCGGCCCGGCAGAGCTCCTGCTCCACTACGGCACCGAGGAGCAGAAGAACTACTACTTGCCACGTCTGGCGCGGGGCGAGGAAGTTCCCTGCTTCGCGCTCACCGGACCGCGCGCGGGTTCCGATGCCGCTTCGCTCCCGGACAGCGGCGTGGTCTGCAAGGGCATGTGGCAGGGTCGCGAGATCGTGGGCCTCAAGCTCAACTTCTCCAAGCGCTACATCACGCTCGCCCCGATCGCCACCGTCGTCGGCCTGGCGTTTCGCCTGTTCGATCCCGACAAGCTCATCGGCGACAAGGTCGATTACGGCATCACCTGCGCGCTGATTCCGCGCAGCACGCCCGGTGTGACGATCGGTCGACGCCACTTCCCCCTCAACGTCCCGTTCCAGAACGGGCCGGTAGCGGGACGCGACGTGTTCGTGCCGCTCGACTTCATCATCGGCGGCGTGAAAACCGCTGGCCAGGGGTGGCGCATGCTGGTCGAGCAGCTCTCGGTGGGCCGCTGCATTTCGCTGCCGTCGAATGCCACCGGCGGCGCCAAGGCCGCCAGCTACGCGTCGGGCGCGTACACGCGCATCCGCCGCCAGTTCAACATGCCGGTAGGCCGCTTCGAAGGCGTGCAGGAAGCGCTGGCGCGCATGGTGGGTCTCACTTACATCATGGATGCCGCGCGTTCATGTACCGCGGGCGCGATCGATGGCGGCGAGAAGCCCTCCGTGCCCTCGGCCATCCTCAAGTACCACCTGACGGAGATGGGCCGCATGGTGGCGAACGACGCGATGGACGTGCATGGCGGCAAGGGCATCCAGCTCGGACCGAAGAACTATCTCGGACGCGGCTACCAGGTGGTGCCGGTCGCGATCACCGTCGAAGGTGCGAACCTGCTGACGCGCAATCTCATCATCTTCGGCCAGGGTGCGATCCGCTGCCATCCGTTCGTGCTGCGCGAGATGAACGCCGCACGCGACGGCAATCGCGAGCGCGGGGTACGCGAGTTCGACCAGGCGCTGTTCGGCCACATCGGCTTCACGATCAGCAACGCGGTGCGGTCGCTGGTGATGGCTTTGACGCTGGCGCGCTTCACGCGTGTTCCTGACACCGGGGCGACGGCGCGCTACTTCCAGCATGTCAACCGCTTCAGCGCCTCGTTCGCGTTCGCCGTGGATGTCGCGATGCTCGCCCTCGGTGGCTATCTCAAGAAGAAAGAGAGCCTGTCGGCGCGCCTCGGCGATGTGCTGAGCTCGCTGTATCTCGCGTCGATGGTGCTCAAGCATCACGAAAACCAGGGCCAGCCGGAAGAGGACCTGCCGGTGGTGGAATGGGCCTGTCGCCATCAGCTCTACCACGCCCAGGAGCAGCTGCACAGTTTCCTGCGCAATTTTCCCAACCGCTTTCTCGCCGCCTTCATGCGCCTCTTCATCTTCCCGCGCGGCCAGACCTATTTCGCGCCCAGCGACCGGCTCGGCCGCAAGGTGGTCGAGCTCGTGACCAACCCGACGGAAGCGCGCGAGCGTCTCTGCCGTGGCATCTACAGGACCGTCGAGCCTACGAACCCGCTCGGTCTGTTGCAGGAAGCGCTGACGCTGTCGATCACAGCTGAGCCGATCGAGAAGCGCATCCGTGTCGATGGCGTGAAGACCGGCAAGGTCACGGCACTCGACCTGCCCGGACAGATCACTCAGTCGCTCGCGCTCGGCATCATCACGGAGACAGAAGCCGCGCTGCTGCGTGAGTACGATCGCAAGGTCATGGACCTGATCAATGTCGATGACTTCGCGCCACACGAGCTCGGCGCCGCAACGCAGCCGGAGACGGCTGACGAGCAGCGGCCGCTCGGGAGCGCGCAGGTCGCCTGAAACGCTTGACCGAACCAGTTCCAGCCGGCTCCGAAGTCACATCCTCTCCGGCCGAGAACGCGCCGGCCACGATCACGAGAGCACCCGTTTCGATCGAGAGTGAGGCGCCCCCGGTCGAGAGCGTTCCAGTTCCAAGCGCGCCTGTGGAGCGGTGTCTGAATTGCGGCGCCCAGTTGGCCGGAGCGTATTGCTCGGCATGCGGCCAGCGCACACAACTTCGACGCCTGACGATGGCCGCGCTATTTCACGATGTGCTGCACGACCTGGCACACCTCGATTCGCGGGTCTGGCGCACGCTGGTCGCTCTTCTGTTCCAGCCGGGCCGGCTCACCAACGAATTCATCGTTGGCAGGCGCACGTTTTATCTTCCGCCATTCCGGTTGTACGTGGTCCTCAGCCTGGTCTATTTCCTGCTGCCTTCGTTCAGTCACAAGACGGCGTTCGATATCGACGACAACAACAAGGTGGTCGTGACGGATATGAATTCCAAGGAAGGCCAGCAAGCGATCAGGGACGCGATGCAGGAGCTGAAGCACGAGTTCGGCGGCGCAAAGGGCGGAATCGACACTTCGCCGAAGGCTCCAGCTCCGCCGACTGCCGCGCCAGCGCCGGCGGACGCCAAAGTCCGGCACCCCGTGGACTACACCAGGCCGGACACCGAACCATTCCTGCAGGACGTGGACTGCACAACGGCGAAGACCGACCTCTTCGGCGGCAAGTCGGGCTGGCTGCAGCCGCGGCTGGTGCAGGGCTGCGAGCATCTGAAGACGGTGAGCGAGCGTGATTTCATGCGCGCCCTGCGCAACAACTTCCCCAAGATGATGTTCATCTTCCTGCCGCTGATCGCTCTCGTGAGCCTGGTGCTGTATGTGTTTCGCCGTCGTACGTACGTCGAGCACTTGCTCTTTTACGTGCACTTTCACGCCTTCGCTTTCCTGCTGCTCACACTGCAAGGCATCGTTACCGCGATTCTCGGCCTGACCGGACACTTTTCCTTCGTCGCCGGGCTGGTGTCCTTCGCCACGTTCGTCTACCTCTTCGTCTACCTGTTCAAGGCGATGCGTTCGGTCTATCACCAGGGGCGCCTCATGACGACGCTCAAGTACGTCGCGGTGTTGACCGCCTACGGCATATGCCTGCTGCTCACGCTCCTCGGGATGGCGGCGTACACGGCGTTCACGGTCTGAAGCGTCGCGCGTCAATGGTTGCTTTGGTGCGGGCGGACTCCTACTCTCTCAGGCCGGCCTTTTGGAGACTCCCATGCGCAAACTGCTCGCTGCCCTGCTGACTCTCATGGTGCTCGATGGGGCAATTGCGGCAGGACGCACGCCGTCCCCCGCTGGCGCCGAGGTCTACATCATCAGCCCCAAGGATGGCGCAGTCGTAAAGAGCCCGGTGACGGTGCGCTTCGGACTCAAGGGCATGGGCGTCGCGCCCGCGGGCGTCACGTTCGACAACTCCGGCCATCATCACCTGCTGGTCGACAGCGATCCGCCTGCCGACCTGAGTCAGCCGCTGGCCAACAACGAGCACAGCATGCACTTCGGCAAGGGTCAGACCGAGACCGAGTTGAAGCTCACGCCGGGCAAGCACACGTTGCAGCTGGTGCTGGGCGACGCTCTGCATGTTCCGCATGATCCGCCGGTGGTATCGAAGAAAATCACGATCACAGTGAAGGAGTGACAGGTTGCGGGTCGCGGCGACGCGGCTTGCGCACCTGAGCCCGCGTGGAGCACAACCGCGCCATCCTGCATGTCGACATGGACGCATTCTACGCGTCGGTCGAGCAGTACGATCAGCCTGAGCTCAAGGGCAAGCCGGTTATCGTAGGCGGCACAGGCGCGCGCGGCGTCGTGGCCGCGGCCAGCTACGAGGTGCGCCGTTTCGGCGTGCACTCGGCTATGCCGATGGGCGAAGCGCTGCGTCGCTGCCCGCACGCGATCTGCATTGCGCCGCGCATGCGCCGCTACAAGGAAGTTTCCAAGCAGGTGTTCGCGGTCTTTCACCAGTTCACGCCGCAGGTCGAGGGACTGTCTCTCGACGAGGCGTTCCTGGATCTCAGCGCCAGCGTCAAGCTGTTCGGCTCGCCCGAGGACATCGCGCAGGAGATCAAGCGCAGAATCCGCGCAGCGACCGGATTGACTGCCTCGGTGGGCCTCGCGAGCAACAAGCTGCTCGCCAAGATCGCCTCCGAACTCGGCAAGCCGGACGGTTGCGTGTGGATCCGGCCGCAGGAAGTGGCGATGGTGCTCGATCCGTTGCCGATCCGCCGGCTGAGCGGCGTGGGCAAGAAGACCGCTGCCCGGCTCGAGGAGCACGGCATTCATACCCTGGGGCAATTGCGGCTGGCGCCCGATTCAGTCCTGTGGCCGCTGTTCGGGCGTTTCACTCAGCGCATGCGCGAGCGCGCTGCAGGGGTCGATGACCGGCCGGTGGTCTCGGATTGGGAGGAAAAATCGATCAGCGCCGAGGAGACATTCGAGCGCGACATTCGCCAGCACGAACAGCTCTATGCGGAGATCGCGAACCTCGCGGATCGCACCTGCGAGCGCATGCGGGCTCGCCAACTCATGGCGGGCCAGGTGTACGTGAAGATCCGGCGCCGCGATTTCACTACCTACACGCGCCAACAGACGTTCTCGCCGCCTACCCAGGACAGCAAAATTATTCTGTGGATCGCCAAGCGCCTGCTCGGGAACTGGCTCGAAACACAGCCGCGCGCTGCGGTTCGCCTGCTCGGCGTCGGTGTCGCCGCCTTGATCCCCGCACAACAGCTCGACTTGTTCGCGGTATCGAAGACGAACGGAACCGACGCGCTCGGCACGGCGATCGATCGCATCCACGAGCAGTTTGGCGAGCAGGCGCTCACTCGCGCATCCAGCCTCCGCAACTGACGACGTACTGCGCCCGCTCATGAGCCGGATCGCGATCGGCGGCGTCCAGCACGAGACGAATACGTTCGCCGCGAGCCGCGCCACGTTCGATGACTTCGTGCGTGCCGACGCGTGGCCGGGGATGTGCCGCGGCGGCGCGCTCCTCGATGCCGTGCAGGGCATCAACCTGCCGATCGCGGGCTTCGTCGAGCAGGCACGCAGGGATGGCCACGTGCTCAAGCCCTTGATGTGGTGCGCCGCGCAGCCTTCCGGTCCCGTGACCCGCGACGCGTTCGAGCGCATTGCCTGCATCCTGCTCGAAGATCTCAGCGCCGCACTGCCCGTGGACGCCGTGTACCTCGATCTGCACGGCGCGATGGTGACTGAACACCTGGACGATGCCGATGGCGAGTTGCTCGCTCGCGTGCGTGAACGCGTGGGCACAGCCGTGCCGGTAGTCGCGACCCTCGACCTGCACGCGAACGTATCGCGGGCGATGCTTGAGCAGGCCTCGGCGCTGCTCTCGTACCGCACCTATCCGCATGTCGACATGGCGGAGACTGGAGCTCGCGCCTCCCTGCTCATTCCGCGACTCATCGGCCGCCCGCCGCTCCAGCGGGCTCTCGAACATCTCGACTTCCTCGTGCCGCTCACCGCGCAATGCACGCTCATCGAGCCAGGGCGCAGCGTCATGGCGCATGCCGCCGAACTCGAGGCGCGGTCGTTCCATGCTTTGCACTACACGCCCGGTTTTCCGCTCGCCGATGTGTACGACTGCGGACCCTGTGTATTCGGATACGGCGACGACGGGGCCCAGGTTCGCGACGCAGTCGCGGCGCTCGCCGCCGAGGCCGCGGCGGGTGAGTCGGAGCTGGGCGGCCGTTTCTGGAGCATCGAAGCTGCGATCCGTCGCGTGCTCGAAGTGCGCTCGTCGCTACGGGGGCCGGTGATTCTTGTCGACACGCAGGACAACCCGGGCGCGGGCGGCAACGGCGACAGCACGAGTCTCATCAAGGCGCTCATCACTGCCCGGGCCGAAGGGGTCGTCGCGGGACTGATCTGCGATCCCGAAGTGGCGTTACAGGCTCACGGCGCGGGAACCGGCGCGGGCATGCACGCGGACCTCGGCGCGAAGTCAGGCTTCCCCGGAGAGACTCCCATCAGTGGCGAGTTCCGAATTGACGCGCTGGGAGACGGACGATTCGCCGGTACCGGCCCTTTTTACCTGGGCGCGCACATGGACCTGGGGCCGATGGCGTTGCTGCGCGTGGATGGGGTGCGCATCGCCGTTGCCAGTCGCAAGCAGCAGGCGGCGGACCAGGCGATGTTCCGCCACTTGGGGGTCCAGCCCGCCGAACAACGCGTCCTGGTGCTCAAGAGCTCGGTGCATTTCCGGGCCGATTTCGGCGCCCTGGCGAGCGAGATCCTGATCGTTCTCGCCCCCGGGCCGAGCCCCGCTGATCCAGCGCGATTGTCGTTCCGAAAGTTGAGGCCGGGTGTTCGAACCGCCGCCGCTGCGCGGTGAAGTGAAATTCCGGCCGCGGAGCACACCGAAGCGATTTTGGCACTGCAAAAACCGGCTTCTTGGCGTCGCGGCGCGCGCCGTGCCTATACTCGCCCGCGACAACAAGAAAAAACCCTTTCCGGTCGATTTGATCGAGTGAAGCGGCACAAAAATCTCTAAGGGGGTTTGCAATGTCCGACAAGAAACAGGTTGGCAGCGTTACCTACGCTGAAGCCGGTCAGGATTACTTTGCCCAGCGTGGATTGAAGCGCTACGCGCGCATCTGGTCGCTGTGGGCACTCGGCGTGGGCGCTGTCATCTCCGGCCACTATTCGGGCTGGAACTTTGGCATCGGCCCCGGAGGCTTCGGCGGCATGTTCGTCGCCGGGGTCCTGATCATGATCATGTACTGGGGATTGATCTTCTGTATCGCGGAGATGTCCCCGGCGCTGCCACACACTGGCGCCGCCTACTCATTCGCACGCAGCGCAATGGGGCCGTGGGGCGGGTTCATCGCAGGACTCGCGGAAAACATCGAGTACGTGCTGACGCCAGCCGTAATCGTGTTCTTCATCGGCTCCTACATGACGGCAATCTTCGAAACCGGCCCGCAGTATCAGCCGCTCTGGTGGTTGGGCAGCTACCTCGTGTTCCTGTACCTCAACCTGCGCGGCGTGGAACTGTCGTTCAAGGTTTCGGTAGTCGTGACACTCGGCGCACTCGCCGTGCTGGCGGTCTACTGGATCAGTGCGATTCCATACTTCGACTTCCAGCATTGGGCGCTCAACATCGGCGTGGGACCTGATGGCAAGGCGGTTGAACTCCCGGATGGTCACGGACCGTTCCTGCCGTTCGGCTGGGGCGGCGCACTCGCAGCGATGCCATTCGCGGTGTGGCTGTTCCTCGCAATCGAGCAGTTACCTCTGGCGGCCGAAGAGACCCACGACCCGAAAGTGCACATGCCGAAGGGGCTCATTCTCGGCATGTCGACGCTGGTGTTGTCGGCCTTCCTCACGATGTTCCTGAATTCCGGCGTCGGCGGTCTCGAGGAAGGGAAAATGCATGGCGCGTTCACGCTCGCCGCGTCCGCTGAGCCTCTGCTCGACGGCTTCCGCGTCACGATCGGCGGCAGTATTGCGAAGGTTCTCGCGCTGCTCGCTGTCATCGGACTGATCGCGAGTTTCCACACCATCATCTTTGCGTACGGGCGGCAGATCTACTCGCTGTCGCGCGCCGGTTACTTCCCGCAGTTCCTGTCCGTCACGCACGGCGCGCACCGCACGCCGAATCGCGCGCTGGTCGCGGGCACCGTGCTCGGATTCGTGGTGATGCTGGTCGTGTGGTTCGTGGCGGGTGCCGAGAAGGGCGGCGCCTTCATCGGTGGCACGCTGCTCAACATGGCGGTGTTCGGCGCGATGATCTCGTACGCGATGCAGGGCCTGTCATTCATCCTGCTGCGCACGCGCATGCCGAACATCACACGCCCGTATCGCAGTCCGCTCGGCAACCTCGGCGCCACCGTCACGATCGTGATCGCGCTGGTGACGCTCTACTACCAGTTGAAGGATCCGATCTATCAGAAAGGCGTCTACGGAGCCGCAATCTGGTATCTCGCGTTCGTCCTCTACTTCGCGCTGGTCGGGCGGCACAAGCTGGTGTTGTCTCCGGAAGAGGAATTCGCGCTCACCAAGGGTGCTCACGGCCACCCGGAAACGGAAGGCTACGGCAAGACGAAGTTGTAGAAGTCCCAAGGGTTCGCCACTCTCCTCCGGGCACGCGTCCGGGGGAGAGACCGGTGACCGGAATCTCCAGCCATGCAACCACGGCAAGTCCGCAGCGTGCGCGACGCACGCGCCATCGTCGAAGAGCGCAAGCTCACTCACATCAAGGTCGGCGTGGTCGACGTCGATGGGGTCCTGCGTGGCAAGTACATGTCGCGCGCGAAATTCCTGTCCGCGCTCGAGAAGGGTTTCGGCTTCTGCGATGTCGTGCTCGGCTGGGACGCGAACGATCAGCTCTATGACAACGTGACCTTCACCGGCTGGCACACGGGCTACCCGGATGCCCCCTTGCGAATCATCCCTGAGAGCTGCCGGCCGCTGCCGTGGGAAGACGACGGACTCTTCTTTCTCTGCGAGTTCGCTCCGCCCGCGGACACGGTCTGCCCGCGCGGCATCCTGCGGCGGGTGCTCGAGCGCGCCGCGTCGATGGGGTACAAGGCCTACGTCGGCTTCGAGTACGAGTTCTTCGTATTCAACGAGACGCCCGAGTCGGTGCGCGCCAAGAACTATCGCGATCTGCAGCCGCTCGCGCCGGGATTCTTCGGCTATTCGGTGATCCGCAACAGCGTGCACAGCGATCTCTACCGGCACCTGCTTGCGACCTGCGAAGCGATGGATTTCGGTATCGAGGGCCTGCACGAAGAGACCGGTGCCGGAGTGCTCGAGGCCGCGATCACGGTCGATGATGCCGAGGCCGCGGCGGACAAGGCGTCGCTCTTCAAGACCTTCAGCAAGGTGCTGGCGCAACGTCAGAACAAGATGATCACGTTCATGGCCAAGTGGTCGAAGGACTGGCCCGGGCAGAGCGGCCACGTCCACATTTCGCTCAAGTCGAAGGATGGCAAGTCCGTGTTCTTCGATGCGAAGAAGGCGCACACGATGAGCCAGGCGATGCACCACTTCGTCGGCGGCCAGCAAAAGCTCCTGCCGGAATTGCTAGCGATGGTGGCGCCCACGGTGAATTCCTATCGACGCCTGATCCCGGGTTTCTGGGCACCGACGGACGCGACCTGGGGCATCGAGAACCGCACCTGCGCGCTGCGCGTGATTCCGGGTAGCGAGAAGGCGCAGCGCGTGGAATTTCGCATCGCGGCCGCCGATTCGAACCCCTACATCGTTCTCGCTGCCGCTCTGGCCGCGGGCCTGCACGGCATCGAAGAGAAGATCGAGCCGAGCAAGCCGATCGAGGGCAACGCCTACGCACAGAAATTCCCCAAGAGCATGGCACTGCCCGCGACGCTCTGGGATGCCGCGCAACGCCTCAAGGCCTCGAAGATGGCGCGCGACTGGTTCGGCGATGCCTTCGTCGATCACTACGCGGCGACGCGCGAGTGGGAAGAGAGGGAATTCCGCAAGCACATCACGGATTGGGAACTGGCGAGATATTTCGAGATCATCTGATTCGATCGCGCGCGAATCGCGCTTCTGACGACCTTGGGTCGTACGGTCTTTCGTGGAACTTCAACGCACCATTTCTCCTGTCGACGGCCGCGTCTATGTCGAGCGTCCGTATGCGACTCACGACGATGTAGACAAGGCACTGGGCGCGGCCGCCCTGGCCCAGCGCGACTGGAAGCAGGTTCCAGTCGCCGAGCGCGCCCGGATCTGCCATGCGTTCGCGAACGCGTTCGAAAAGCATCGCGACCCGATCGCGAGCGAGCTCTCCTGGCAGATGGGCCGGCCGATCAGCGTCGCGCCGGGCGAAGTGCGCGGCACGCTCGAGCGCGCGCGTTACATGATCGACGCGGCAGAAGGCGCGTTGCGTGACATCGATGTGGGCCCGAAGGAAGGGTTGACGCGCTTCATCCGCCGCGAGCCGCTGGGCGTCGTGCTGACGATCGCGGCCTGGAATTATCCCTACCTCATCGCAGTGAACAGCGTCGTGCCCGCGATCATGGCGGGCAATGCCGTGATCCTGAAGCATTCGGCGCAGACGCCTTTGTGCGCCGAACAGTTCGCAGCGTGCTTCCGCGAGGCGGGCCTGCCCGAGGGCGTCTTCCAGGTCCTGCACCTAATCCATGCGGATGCCGAACGCGTGATCCGCGATCCGCGGGTCGGATTCGTTGCCTTCACGGGGTCAGTCGAGGGCGGGCATGCGATCCAGCGCGCGGCTTCAGACCGCTTCGTCGGCACCGGCCTCGAACTCGGCGGCAACGATCCGGCGTACGTGCGAGCGGATGCCAACTTCAATCACGCGGTCGAGAATCTCGTGGATGGCGCATTCTTCAATTCCGGGCAATCGTGTTGCGGAATCGGGCGCATCTACGTGCACGATGCGATCTACGATCGCTTCGTCGAGGCTTTCACCGCGCTCACGCGCCAGTATCGGCTCGGCAATCCGATCGAGCCGGAAACGAATCTCGGCCCGGTCGTGCGCACGCAGGCGGCCGACTCGATCCGCCGCTCGATCGCGCAAGCGGTCAAGGCAGGCGCGCGGCCCCTGATCGATGAAAAACACTTCCAGGCTAGCAAAAAGGGCACGGCCTATCTCGCGCCTCAGGTGCTCGTCGACGTGAAGTCGAGCATGCCGATCATGCAGGAAGAGACTTTCGGCCCCTTGGTGAACATTGCCCGCGTCGCATCGGATGACGAAGCGATCCGCATGATGAACGACAGCCGCTACGGACTGACGGCATCGGTCTGGACCGCCGACGAGCGGGCTGCGATTTCGATCGGTGATCGCATCGAAACCGGCACCTGGTTCATGAACCGCTGCGACTACCTCGACCCGGCGCTGGCGTGGGTGGGCGTGAAAGATTCAGGTCGCGGCTGCACACTCTCGGTGCTCGGCTATGAACACCTGACGCGACCGAAATCGTTTCACCTGCGCACGGCGGTTTGAAATCACCGCGCAGCTAGAGAGAGCACCCGATGACGGACACCAACCTGAAAGGCCGCTGGAACTACCCGACGAGCATCCGCTTCGGCACCGGCACGATTCACGAGTTGCCGGCCGCGTGCTGCGAGCTCGGTATGAGCAACTCGCTGCTGGTGACCGATGCGGGCCTCGCGCGGCTCGACATGGTGCGCACTGCCGTCGAGTCGTGCCGCGCGTCAGGCCTGGGCTGCGCTGTGTTCTCGGACGTCAAACCAAACCCGGTCGAGGACAACGTCACGGCGGGCGTGAATGCGTATCGCGCCGGCGGACACGATGGCGTGATCGCGTTCGGCGGCGGCAGCGCGCTCGATACCGGCAAGGCGATTGCGCTCATGGTCGGCCAGAGCCGACCGATCTGGGATTTCGAAGATAAAGAGGACTGGCACACGCGCGTGAACGTCGCCGGCATGGCACCGGTGGTCGCCGTTCCGACGACAGCCGGGACCGGCTCCGAAGTCGGTCGCTGTTCAGTGCTCACCGATCTTCGCGATCACACCAAGAAGCTGATCTTTCATCCGCGGTTGCTACCGGCGATCGTGATCGAAGATCCCGAGCTGCACGTGGGACTCCCGTCGAAGATCACTGCTGCAGTCGGCATGGATGCGCTGTCGCACAATCTGGAGGCGTTCTGCGCGTCGACGTATCACCCGCTAGCAGATGGAATCGCGGTGGAAGGCATGCGCATCATCAAGGAGTGGCTCCCAGCGGCCTGCGCGGATGGCACTAACATGGATGCACGGGCACAGATGCTCATCGCTTCGACCATGGGTGCGACCGCATTCCAGAAGGGTTTAGGCGCGATGCACAGCCTGAGCCATCCCTGCTCGGCCAATCTCGACACGCACCACGGGCTCACCAACGGCGTGGTCATGCCCTATGTGCTGGTCTATAACCGCCGCGCGATCAAGGACAAGATGAAGCGGCTCGCGTCCTATCTGGGTCTGCGACGCCCTTCATTCGGAGCGGTGCTCGACTGGGTGGTCGAATTGCGCTCCACGATCGGGATTCCAAACACTCTCGCGGACCTGGGCGTTACCGAAGCGCACATCCCCGCGTTTGCCAAGATGGCGATGGCCGATCCCAGTACGCCGAGCAATCCGGTGAAGCTCTCAGTGCGCAAGTTCGAGAAGCTGTATCGCAACGCCGTAACGGGCGAGCTCTAGCGGCGCATCGAGACCCCAGCGGCGGCTGGCGCGTTTTACTCAGGTGCCAAGGGCGTGCATCATGGCGCCCAAGGGCCCTTAAGTGGCCCGATATAAGTCCTTATGTATACGGCATTTTTTGGTCTCGGCGAGAAGCCTTTCGCGATCACGCCGGACCCCAGGTACCTCTTTCTCAGCGAGCGGCACGCCGAGGCGCTCGCTCACCTGCTGTATGGGATCAACGAATCGGGCGGATTCATCCAGCTGACGGGTGAGGTCGGCACCGGCAAGACGACGATCGTCCGCAGCCTTCTTGGCCAGATCCCCAAGGACGCGGAAGTCTCGCTGATCCTCAATACGCGCATCACGCCGGCGGAATTCCTGCTGACGATCTGCGAAGAGCTGCGTGTGCCCGTCGCGGAGAATGATCGACAGAGCGTCAAGGCGCTCGTCGATGCGCTCAACCGTCACCTGCTCGAGGCCCATTCCCAGGGCAAGCGCGTCGTGGTGATCGTGGACGAGGCGCAGAACCTGAGCACCGAGGTGCTCGAGCAGGTGCGCCTGCTCACGAACCTCGAAACCGCGACGCAGAAGTTGCTGCAGATCATCCTCATCGGTCAACCGGAGCTGCGCGAAGTCCTGCAACGCATCGAACTGCGCCAGCTCGCACAGCGGATCACCGGCCGCTATCACCTCGCGCCGCTCATGCGGCGCGAAACGGCCGGTTACGTGCAGCATCGGCTGCGCGTCGCTGGCGCGACCGGCGAGGTTTTCAGCAAGGGCGCGCTCTCGGAAGTGCACCGCCTCTCGCGCGGCATTCCGCGCATCATCAATGTCATTTGCGACCGCTCGCTGCTCGGTGGTTACACGCAGGACGAGCACCGCATCACGGGGAAGCTCGTGCGCCGTTCTGCCTCGGAAGTGTACGGGCGGCCGGTGTTGCCCCTTTGGAGCCGCTGGGCCGCGGCCAGCGCGGTCGTGGCGAGCGTCGCTGTGCTCGCCTTTGGCGGCTGGCAGTATTTCCGCAGCGGCGAGCCGCAACGCATGGTCGAGAACCTGTCGGCTACGGCTGCGAAGGCCAAAACCTCTGCAACTAAAGCAGCGACTCCAGCCACGACGACGGCGCCAGCCCTGCCGTCGATCACCGAAACCCTGAGCGCACATTCAGGCGAGACCAATCTCGACGCCGCTTTCTCGAAGCTCTTTGCGCTCTGGGGCGCCAACTATCGCGCGGGCGGTTCGGACGCCTGCGACCAGGCGGTGCAGCAGGGACTCGAATGCGTGATGCAGCGTGGCTCGTGGGGCCAGCTGCGCGCGCTTAACCGTCCCGCGATCCTGCTGCTGAACGACGATGCCGGCATCGAGCATCAGCTGGTGCTGTCGCAGCTCGACGATGAGCGCGCGGCAGTGGAACTCGGCGGCAAACGCGAGCCGGTGAGCATCGCCGAACTTTCCAAGTATTGGTTCGGCGACTACATGCTGCTGTGGCGGCCGCGAGTGGCCGGCGGTAAGAAGTTGTCCCTGGGGATGCGCGGCGATGATGTCGGCTGGCTGCGGGCGAGCCTGGAGAAGGTGCGCGGCCTCGAGCCCTCCACGGACCGCACCGATGTGTACGACGAAAAACTCGCGCGGCTGGTCGAGGATTTTCAGCGCGAGCACCGCCTGACAGTCGACGGAATCGCCGGCATGCAAACACAGATCGCGCTCGACACCGCGCTCGCCGATCCGGCCACGCCTTTCCTGCGAGCGCCGCCCGCGCCGGGTAGCTGAGCCATGTCCTTCATTCTCGATGCGCTGCGCAAGTCCGAGCACGAACGGCAACGCCAGGTCGGCCCGGGGATCGCGGACATTCGTGCCGCTACGGCTCGCCCGGGGCTTCCCATGTGGGCGATGGTCCTGGGAGGGCTGCTGCTGATCAACGTGCTGGTGGTGATCGCGCTCACATTGCGCGGCAGATCTGCTGAACCGGCCACTGCGGCCGTCATCGCGCCCCAGGCCGATTCTTCACCAACGCCTGCCACGAGCGTTGCCGCCACCACGACCACAAGTGTCCCCGTGCGCCCGCCCGACGTGACTCTGCGAACTCCGCCTTCGCCGACGTCGACGCAACCCTCGCAAGCGTCATCATCCAACACGACTTCGCAAACGACCCGGGCCGATGAACCCACGTTGCGCCCGTCCCCGAAGCCGAGCGCCGCCGAGGAATCTGCAGAGAGTTATGCGAGCCTGCCAACGATCGGCGACGTCTCATTGCAGCACGTCTCGCTCCCGGAACTGCACCTCGACCTGCACGTGTATGCGAGCCGGCCCGCGGATCGGTTCGTGTTTCTCAACACCCGCAAGTATCGCGAGGGCGGCCAGACGCCCGACGGGACGACCATAGAACGGATCACCCCGGACGGGGTCGTCCTCAATCACCACGGCGTTCGCTTCCTGCTCCCGCGCCAGTGAACACGGCGGCGGCCGGGACTGTGAACCTCGAGGGCGAGCGCCTCGGGCTCGCGCTGCGCGCCGGCATCCGTCGGCTGATCGCCTGCCAGGAGCATCTCAACAAGATCAATGTGTTTCCGGTGCCGGACGGCGACACCGGCACCAACATGACCCTGACGATGGGGGCCGTACTCACGGCGCTGCGCCAGCACAGCGGCAAGCATGCCGGCGAACTCCTGGTCGCGATCGCTGACGCCGCCATCGATGGTGCACGCGGCAATTCGGGCGCGATCCTCGCGCAGTTCTTCGTCGGTCTCGCGGAGCAGGTCGCAACGCTGCCGGTGCTGACGATACCGGCGCTCGCCGATGGCGCGGCGAGTGGCGCACGTTACGCGCGCGAAGCCCTCAGCGAGCCGCGCGAAGGCACACTCATTACCGTACTCGATGACTTTGCGGCCGCGCTCGCCGTCCAGGCGCAAGCAGGCCCGAGCGATCTTGCAACGCTGTTTCGCGAACTGCTGAGGCGGCTGCGCGCCTCTCTCGAGCACACGCGTGATCAGCTCGAGGTGCTGACGAGCGCCAACGTCGTCGATGCCGGGGCGCAGGGATTCGTGGAGCTGGTGCAGGGCATCGCGGATTACTTCGATGGCAAGGCGCTCGCCGACGATGCGCCCATCGAGGTCGAGTACGACTCCCAGGATGCCGCGGGGGCGGAGATCGATCTCAAGGATCGGTTCTGCACCGAATGCATCATCAACGGCGCGGGCATCAATCAACGCCGGTTGCGCGAGGAGCTGGCGAAGCTCGGCAGCGGCGTCGTGGTCGCGGGTACCGCGCGCAAGGCCAAGGTCCATGTTCATGTCAACGAACCGCGTGCCGTATTCCGGCTGGCGCGCGAGTTCGGCGAAGTCTCGGGGCAGAAGGCCGACGACATGCGCAAGCAGCAGGACGCGGCGCATCACCGCAATCGCAGCGGCGTCGCGGTGGTCGTCGATTCCGGCGCCGACATCCCCGAGGAGGAGCTCGAGCGTCTCGAGATCCACATGGTGCCGATGCGCGTGCATTTCGGCGAGCGCAGCTACCTCGACAAGATCGGCATGCGGCCGGATGAGTTCTATCGCGAGCTCGCGACCAATCCGCAGCACCCGAAGACATCGCAGCCCCCGCCCGGGGACTTTCGCCGCGTCTTCGAGTTCCTCGCCTCGCACTACGAAGCTGTCGTATCCATCAATGTCACGGCGCGCGTGAGTGGCACGCTGGGGGCCGCCCAGAACGCGGCGGAACGCGTGCGCGCGCACGGCAAGGTGATCGTCATCGACAGCATGAATGCCTCGCTCGGGCAGGGGCTGCTGGCAATGTATGCCGCTGAATGCGCCCAGGTGGGCATGAACGGCCAACAGGTGAGCGAGGCCGTGCGTGCGATGGTGCCGCTCACGCTGACTTTCGGGCTGCTGCAGACGCTCGACTACGCGGTGCCTGGCGGCCGCGTGCCGCGTTGGGTCCAGGTGCTGGCGGACTTTGTGCACATCACGCCGATCATGCTGAGTCAGCGCAATGGCCGGGTCGGCGCCAGCACAGTCATCTTCGGTCGCAGCCGGCTGCGCTCGCGGTTCGCGCGCCTGGTGCGGGGACGAATGAGCGACGATGCGGCCTACCGGGTTGCGGTCGGGCACGCGAATGCTGAAGAGGAGGGACGAGCGCTGCTCGAGGAAATCTGCGCGGATCGCAGTAACATCCGCGATCGATACCTCACCGCGCTGGGACCGGCGATCGGCGTGCACGGAGGCCCGGGCATGCTGGTTGTCGGCTCGCAGGAATACACACCGCCACAGGCTGTCGCATGAAGACTCAATACGATTTTCATACCCTCGATGTGTTCACGCAGAAGCGTTTCGGCGGCAATCCGCTCGCCGTATTTCCGGACGCCATCGGCCTCGACAGCGCGCTGATGCAGACGATCGCCGGCGAAATGAACCTCTCCGAGACCGTGTTCGTCCAGCCGCCTGCCGATACGCGCGCGCACTGCAAGGTGCGCATCTTCACACCAGCACGCGAGCTGCCGTTCGCCGGTCATCCAACAGTCGGAACGGGTTACTTGCTGGCAACGCTCGGCCGCATTCCGCTGCGTGAAGAGCGCACCACCGTGCTCTTCGAGGAAGGCGTCGGACTCGTGCCGGTCGAAGTTCGCACGCGTGACGGCAAGGCTGATTTCGTGCAGCTGACCGCGGCGAAATTGCCGGAATTCGGACCATCACCACCCGATCGCATGCAGCTCGCCGCGATGCTGCACATTCAGCCCGACGACATCCTCGATGGTGTCGACCGGCCACAAGCCGCCTCCTGCGGCGTGCCGTTCCTCTTCGTGCCGGTGCGCGATCGCGGTGTGCTGGCGCGGGCCGCTCCGGACACGGCTCGCTGGCGCGCGGCACTCGGCGATTACTGGGCGCGCGAAGTATTCGTGTTCTGCCGCGACCCGGAGCTGCCGGGATCGAATCTGCGTGCGCGCATGTTCGCGCCAGAAGCCGGCATCACCGAGGACCCGGCGACCGGCGGCGCCTGCGCGGCGCTCGGGGGCTACCTCGGCGTGCGCGCCACGATTGCGGACGGGACGCTGCACTGGGTCGTGGAGCAAGGCTTCGAGATGAAGCGCCCGAGCCTGCTGCACATCGAAACCGACCTGAAGGGTGGCCGTATCGCCGCGGTGCGCGTCGGCGGGCATTCAGTGCTGGTCAGCCAGGGAACCCTGAGACTCGATTCATGAAAATCGAAACTGTCGCCGTACATGCCGGCCGCGAAATCGACCCTGCGACGGGCGCGATCGTGCCGCCGATCCAGATGAGCACGACGTACCAGCGCGATGCCGACGGCGGCTATTCGCGTTCGTTCTCCTACACCCGGCCTGACAATCCCACGCGGCACGCGCTCGAGACCTGCATCGCGCAACTCGAAGGCGGGACCGAGGCCGTGTGCTTTTCTTCAGGCGCGGCAGCCACGATGGCGGTGTTCAGCCTGCTGAATCCCGGCGATCATGTACTCGCGCCGCAGGAGTGCTATTACGGCACGCGCCAGCTCCTCAGGGACTATCTCAGCCGCTCGGGCGTGCGCGCCGAGTTCATCGACATGTCCGATCCCGCGCAGCTCGAGGCACGCCTGAAGCCCGAGACGCGACTCATCTGGATCGAGACGCCGTGCAATCCGACGCTGAAGCTCACGGACCTGAAGGTGGCCGCGCGCTGCGCTCATTCCGTCGGGGCACTGCTCGTCTGTGACAACACCTTCCCGACGCCCGTGCTGCAACAGCCGCTCGCGGCCGGAGCCGATGCGGTCGTGCACAGCTCCACCAAGTATTTCGGCGGTCACAGCGATGTCATGGGCGGAGCGGTGATCGTGAACGACGCGGCGCGTGCCACCGCCGTACGCGCGTACCAGGCCGTTGGCGGCGCGGTACCCTCACCCTTCGACTGCTGGCTGATTCGGCGCAGTCTCGCGACGCTGCCGCTTCGCATCCGCACCCAATCCGCCAGTGCTCTCGAGGTTGCGAAATTCCTGCACGGTCATTCCCGCGTTGAACGGGTCTGCTACCCGGGGCTCACGGACGATCCAGGCCATGCGCTCGCGCTGCGGCAGATGACGGGCTTCGGCGCGATGGTATCGGTGTGCGTGCGTGGCGATGCGCGCGCGGCGATGGCAGTCGCGGCGCGCACGCGCGTGTTCACTTGCGCCACCAGCCTCGGGGGCGTGGAGAGCCTCGTCGAGCATCGCGCTTCAGTGGAGGGGCCCGATACCCTGACCCCGCAGAATCTCCTGCGCCTGTCGATCGGGCTCGAGAATCCGCAGGATCTCATCGAGGACTTGGACCAGGCCCTGAAGGGCTAGCGCGTCAGCCGACGCGGCGCTCTCAGTCCTCCAGCACGAAGGTCACCTTGAGCCGCACGCGATGCTCGGTGATCTTGCCCTTCTCGACCTGCACTTCGTGCGAGGCGATCCGTGCGACTGACATGGCGATTCCCTCCGACGGCTTCAGCTCTGGGAACGGAGAGCCTACTGCCGAAACCGCGGCGAAACCACGCCTGAGAGGGCCGTGGTTTACAGCCCCGCCCCCCTACCGATAGATTGCCTGTCCATTCCAAGGAGGATCGGCCGCAAATGGAAATCTCTGTGGTAGCCCTCATCGCCTTGATCGTCGCCGGAGCTGTGCTCGGATGGCTGGTGTCGGGCGCGGTGGCGCAGCGCCGCTTCGATTCGCTGCTCACGAGCCTGCGCGAGCGGCTGGAACAGGCGCAGCGCGAACTCGACGAGCGCGTGCTCAGGATCAAGCAGCTCGAGACACAGCAGCTCGGTTTCGAGCGCGACATCGATGCTCACCGGCGCCGCATCTCCGATCTCGAGCTCGAGATCGGGCGGCTGCGCATGCGCATCGTCGACCTGGAGGCTCGTGGCGCACCCGCGGCCTAGAAGCGACGGATGCGAGACCGAAATGGCAAGGATTGCAATCACACTGCTTGCCGTGCTCTGCGCGTCCGGATGCGACAGGACTGAAGCACCGACGTCGGCCAGCGGGACCGCGGCACAGGACATCACGCTCGAGCAGCTGCGCAACGCCGAATACGCCTCGCAGTGGACCCGCTCGGGCAAGGCCCAGCTCGTGAACGGCCAGTACCGGGAATCGGCGGCGCCCGGCGCGGCTACCGAAATCGTCGTCAAGGCCACCCCCTACTACGCGATCGGGGATCTCGACGGCGATGGCAGCAACGATGCCGTCATCATCCTGGAGAGCGACCCCGGCGGGAGCGGCGTGTTCTTCGACCTGGTGCCAGTCCTGAACCAGCAGGGCCAGCCTCGGGTCCTGCCGCCCCTGCCGCTCGGCGATCGCGTCGAGATCAGCGGCATCAGCGTGGAAAATCGTGAAGTGCACGTCCGGTTGCTCAAGCACGGGCCGGACGATCCGCAATGCTGTCCCAGCCTCGATGTGACCCTGCGCTACCGGCTGGGGCCTGAGGGGCTCATCAACGAAGGTCAGGAACCGAGCCGCAGCAGTGCCGGGCCGGTGAGCCGAAAAACGGACCAGTCGTGGATGCCGACAGCGCCCATGCGCTCATAGAACTCGATCGCGCGCTTGTTCCAGTCGAGCACCGCCCATTCCATCCGCGAACAGCCACGCTCCAGGGCGAGCCGCGCCAGGTGCCTGAGCAGCGCTTCGCCGATGCCCTGGCCACGGTGTTCGGGGCGCACGAACAGGTCCTCGAGATACAGGCCCGCGCGGCCCATGAAGGTCGAGTAGTTGTGGAAAAAGAGGGCGAACCCCACCGGCTGCTCGCCGAGGCAGGCAAGCACGCACTCGGCGACGGGTTTCTGACCGAAGAGCGCCTCTCGTACCAGCGCCGGGGTCGCCACGACTTCGTGCAGAAGCTTCTCGTACTCGGCCAGCTCGTGGATCAGGCTGAGCACCACCTCCACGTCGGCGACGGTCGCCGGACGGATTCGCATCGTTTCGATCGCCGGCTGCGCGGCTGCAGGGTTCACTGATCTCTCCATCGTCACTTGAGTTCGGCTACCATCTCGCGCAGCCGGTACGGGCGGCAAATGACTGTGCACATGACTATCCCGCTCGCTCCATGACAACGCAAGGCTGCCTCGCGCGCCGTGCCGGATCTGTGTCTGCCGTAATTCTCGCGCTCGCGCCCGTGATCGCGCATGGCGGCACGATTGCCGGCCGGATAGTTTTCCCGGGGCGAGACGTGCCGGACGCGATGATCTACGCGCACAACCTCGACACGCAAGCGCAGTACCAGCAGCCGGTTCGCCGCGGCGAGGCGCGCTTCAGCCTCGATCTGCCCGCGGGCCGTTACTGGATCTTCGTGCGGCCGGAGGAGCCGGGGCTCGCGGGCCTGTATGGCGCGCACACGCAATTCACCGTATGCCGGCACACAACGGCCGCCGAAGCCACCTGCACGGATCATGGTCTGGCGACAGTGGAGCTGGAGGCGCAGGCCGAGCTGAACAGCGTCGACATCGACGACTGGATGCTGCCGGATGAAGCGGTGAGCGAGCTGGATCGGATCCTCGGCGGTGCGCCGAAGAGCGACGACGGCGCCGAGCTCGGGCGACCGCGCTTCTCGGAGTACCGGGTGCCCGCCGCGACGCTAGCAGCGACGGTCAGCGTCAATCCGGGGTCCGACGCGCATGCTGCTGAGCTCGAGCAGCTCGCGAGCGCCGCCCGCGAAGGACACAACTTTGCCGGCGGTTTTGCGCTGACGCGCCTGAGCTGCGGGGTGGATTGCGATGCGGTCGCGATCATCGATCTGCGCAATGGTTTGGTTGCCTTCCCCGAGCAGCTCGCGCATGTGTCGGGCTCACTTCCCTGCCGGGCGGGTGGCGGCATCGCGTTTCGCGATGACAGCCGGCTGCTCGAGTACACGCGCCGTGAGGGCGAGAGCGCCGTGACCGATTACCTGCTATGGGACACGGGGCAACGGAGCTTTTCGGTCATCGCCCAGTATCGGCGCAGTCTCGCGCGCTTCTGCGCTGCCCCCGCAGCGACGCCCTGAGCGGTTATTCGGCCACGTACCAGCGATCGTCGACCCTTTCCAGCACGAAGCGATCGAAGGGCAGGCCCTGGCCGCGCAGATCGTAGATCGCACGCGCACCGTTCTGTTCGTAGGCGGGCGCCATGCGCCGCGCCAGCTCCAGTGCGGCGATGTACGTCTCGCGCGTGTCCTCGTACGTCGTGCATTGCTCGATCAGCGTCTGCAGGGCCTTGGGCGCAGTCATGCTGCGGAAGTTCGGGCTCATGCGCTCGTTGAAGAAGCCCGCGCAATCTCCGTTCTTGAGAGCCGTGGAGCCCGCCCGGAGAAACTCGAGGATCTCCGGCGTATTCGCAGTTTTCGCCCCCGCACTCGCGCGGCTCTCCGGCGCCACCAGCGCCGCATCGAGCCGCGCCTGGAACGCGTACGGAATCGTGACGCGCCATTCCTTGCCGTAACGGACCAGGCTGACGAGCGCCACGCGGCTGCGGATATCGCTGTCCGCCGGCGGTGAGATCCGTGCCACGACGTGACTCAGCTGCGAGTTCTCGTCGACCACGCCGAGAACCTTGATCTCGCCGACCCGTTCGGTGGGCAGACCGAGACGCCGCGCGACGGCGACAAAAAGATTGCCGGGCGTCAGGCGCCTGATTTCCTCCATGGTGGAAGTGCCGAAGAGTCGCTCGCGCGCCGCATGGCTGCCGTGAGCCGCTTCCTCATCCAGCGCCTTGAGCACGCGGTTGCGCAGATCCTCGACTTCGCCCGGATGGAAGAACTCGAGCAATGCTTCGGGCTGTCCCGTCGCAGCGCCCTCGAGGTAAGCCTTGGCGATCTTGTCCTGCTGACCCGCGGCGCTCGCGAGCACCGGGAAGCCGAGCATCAACAACGCTGCGAGCCCGAGCGCGTAGCGCGGATTGACGCGGGATCCAGATGTCATTCGTTCCTCCATCCGGTGCGGCTGCGGCCGATTATTGACGGCGCCCGCGCGCTGATGCAAAGCCGCCGCGGCGTACAATGCGCCGTCGCAAGCTGCGGCGCTGACCGGCGGAGCCCGCATGATGACGAAACTCTGGAACCTGCTGATGAAGGGCCTGGCCGCGGTGCTGCCGGTCGGCCTGACGATCTATCTCGTCATCTGGCTGGGCACGAACACCGAAGCGGTATTGCGCGATCTCATCACGTTCGTGTTGCCGAGCGTGCACTACTGGCCGGGCCTCGGTCTCATCGTCGGATTCCTGCTGCTGCTGGGCGCGGGTCTCATCGTCAATGCCTACGTCGTGCGCTGGTTCCTCGCGCAGTGGGACCAGTTTCTCGAGCGTATTCCACTGGTGAAGACGGTCTATGGGGCACTGCGCGACCTGGTGAAGTTCCTCCCTTCCGAGGGGCGGCGCCGCGATCTCAGGCGCGTGGTGGCGGCGAGCTTCGGAGAGGCCTATGTCATCGGATTCGTCACACGCGAGTCGGCGCCGGAACTCGACGCGGCAGCGGGAAGCGGCGTGGTCGGCGTCTATTTTCCGATGAGCTACCAGATCGGCGGCTTTACGCTCTACCTGCCGCGCGAGCGGCTCACGCCGCTCGACATCGGCGTGGAGGAGGCGATGCGCCTGGTGCTGACAGGCGGCATGTCGGCCGGTGGCGATACCGCAGCCCGTTCGCTCGCGAGCGCGTGAACCTTGAGCTCGACGCTGATCGGGTAATGATCGGAACCGAGGAATGCCCCGATACGAAAGCCGCTGGCATGCACCTGCGCATTCGCCAGGCAGTGATCGATCTGGATCTGGAGCGGCAGCAGCAGAGCCGGCCAGGTTCCCTGCGGGCCCATCCCTTCCGCGCAGCTGCGCAGCTCTCCATCGCTCAACAGGTGCTGAAAGCGCGACGAATACGGCGTAACGTTGAGGTCGCCGATGATGGCGAACGCGCCGTGATGCTCATGCGCCAGCCGCGCCAGCGCGGCGAGCTGAGTGTCGCGAATCGCGGCGTGTCGCGGACCCAGCGGCCATGACAGGTGAGTGGCGATGAACGTGATTGGGCCCCCGGCATCCGGCAACGTGAACTGAAGCGAGGACACGCCGTTACCACCCAGGTCGATGACGTGACTCTCGAGCGGCGCGCGGCGACTCATGACCGCGAGGCCCGAAACGTCGTCCCCGACGTGCACCCAGCGGAATGCATAGTCCGGCGCGAGCTCTTCGAGCGCGGGCGCCCAGGCCGGCGTCACTTCGATCAGCACCAGCACGTCGGGCGCTTCGCGGCGCACGAACTGCACCATGCGCTGGTATTCCCGGCTGTACTTGAAGACGTTGAAGGACAGCACCCTGATCGGGGTGCCGGCTGCATCCGGCGCTGCGAGCGCGGAACCTACAAATTGCGGAACAATCGGTGGCAGGTTGGCGAGCGTTGCGAGGACACTCATCGCGACCAGCGCGGGGCGCTTCATCGTCCCCAGGCCAATTGCGAGGAGCGAGCCGAGCACGCAGTACTGGACACGGAAGTGGGCAAAGAGATCGCAGAACCAGGACCAGGCCCCGGCATAGCCGAGCAGGGTCGCCAGCACCAGGATCGCCAGCAGTACGGTACAAATCCGCTCGATCCGCGGGCGTGGGGGTGCACCGTTCATGGGCACGGCACCGGGCGGTCGGGACTCATTTCACAGAATCGAGGTGACGCAGTGCAGCATGCGTTGTCTCGTGTGACAGAGCCCGTATCGTATGCCGGTCGGCGCGCCGCGGGACTACGACAGCATCGCGAATCCAGGCGCGCAGGCGAAGGACTCTAGTCGCCCGTGGCAAGCCGCCCGAACCCAATCCCCGAAGATCCCGCGATCGCACAGGTCGCGGCGCAGCTGTCGGCCGCCGGGCAGTCGATCGATATTCTCGCCCTGACCTCGGACGCCGAGCTGCTCGCGATCCTGCGCGAGGCGGTCGGCGGATCGCGCCGTGTCCTCGATGCCCGTACTTCCGAGCAGGTCGGCGAGCTGATGATGGCTGGAAAAGTGGGTGTCGTGGTCGTCGACACGCTCGCCACTGGCGATGACTCGGCGGCATTCTGCGAGCAGCTTCGCTCCCAGTTCCCGGACCTGGTGCTGATCGTCGCTGGAACCACCGACGACCAGACACAGCTCATCAAGCAGATCACCGCGGGCGATATCTACCGCTTCCTGCACAAGCCGGTGTCCCCGCCGCGCGCGCGGCAGTTCCTCGAGGCCGGGATCCGCCGGCACATGGAAGGGCGCACCTTCACGCCGGCCGACATGGCGCCGCCGCCGCGACGCGGACTGATGCCGGCGATTTTCGTCCTGATCGCGCTCGTGATCATCGGGGCTACCGCCGCCGCCTACTATTTCCTGAGAGAGAAGCCGCCCGAAAGCGCCTCTCGACCCGCAGAGCAAGCCGCGACGAGTGCTCCTGCGCCAAGCGAGCTCAGAACTGCATCCTCCCCGACCGCGCCCGCCGCCAACGAAACAACGACGGCGCCCGCACAGGCACCGGCACCCGAGCCGACGCCCGTGAAGCCGACAACGCAGAGACCGAAGCCAGCCGATGATCGCAGCGCCACTCTTGCGGCAGCCGCGGCCGCTTTTGGCGCCGGGCGACTGATCGCGCCCCCGGGTAACAATGCGCTGGAACTATACCGGCGCGTGTTGACCGCACGCCCCGGGGATCCGGAAGCGGAGGCGGGACTCGACAAGATCGCCGACCAGCTCCTGACCAGCGCCGAAACCGCGATGCTCGAAGAGCGCGTCGACGATGCCGCGCGCGCCATCGAGGATGCGCGCACTGTGCGGCCCAACAACATGCGGCTCGCGTTCCTGAGCGCCCAGCTCGGCAAGGAACGCGAGCGACGCCTCATTGCGCTTGCGCGTCAGGCCGCGGAAAGCGGCAATTTCGCCCGCGCCGAAGGCTACCTGGATCGCGCCGCACAGGACCAGAAGACGGTTTCACCGCTCCTGGCACAGGCACGGCGCGAGCTCGCGCAGCATCGTGTCGGCACGAATGCCGATAACCTGCTCAAGAAGGCCAACGAGAGATTGCAGAACGGCAAGCTCATCGCGCCGGAAGGCGACAGCGCGGAAACCTTCATCCTCGCCGCACTCGCGGCCGATCCCAAGAATGTGACGGCACAGCAGGCGCGACGCACCCTGGCTGACCAGACGGTGGCCAGGGCGCGGCAGGCGGTCGATGCGGGAGATTTCGCTGCCGCCGAGCAGTGGCTGAAGCACGCAGACAGCCTCGGTGCCAATGTGCGCGGTATGCAACGCGACCTCGACAAGGCGCGCCAGACCAACACTCGTAGCGAACAGCAGACGCAGCTTGCCGCACGGCTCGATGAGCGCATCGCCCAGGGCCGGCTGAGCACGCCCGAACGCGACAACGCGGTCTACTACTGGCGCGAGCTCAGGGCCGCTGATCCGCAGAACGCGCGCCTGCAGCCGGCGTTGCAGAGCATCGGCGCGGGACTGCTGCAGCAGTCGCAAGCCAGCCTGGGCAAGGGCGACGTGGTCGCGGCGCAGGCCGCGGTCGACCAGGCGAAGGCGCTGGGATTCTCCTCCGCCGCGCTCACGGCGTTCGAGTCGCAGATCGCGGCGACCCGCGAACGCGGGCTGTTCATGGCCAACGTGATCGATGCGGCGACTCTGGCGCGCGACAAGTACGTCGCGCCGCGCTATCCGGTTGCCGCACAGAATAGGGGCACCACCGGATGGGTGGAGCTCGAGTTCACGGTGGGAGCCGATGGCGCGGTGAAGGATGCCATGGTGTTTCGCGCCGACCCTGCAGGGACCTTCGACGACGCCGCGCTCAAGGCTGTGTCCCAGTGGCGTTATCGACCCATCGTTCGCAATGGCCAGGCCGTCGAGCAGCGGGCACGCCTGAGAATGCGGTTCATGCTCGACAAGTCATAGCCGCGGCTGCGCCGCAGCCCCTTTCGCTTCAAGCCCGAACCGCCAGCTTCACCAGTTCCGGTGCGATAGGCAGGCGCCTCACGCGAATGCCACGGGCCGCAAAGATAGCGTTCGCCAGTGCCGGAGCAATCGGCGGCAGTGGACATTCACCCATGCCCACCGGATCACGCTGGCTCGGCACGATGTGAACCTCGACCTCGGCCGGCGCCTCGGCCATGCGCAGCAACGGGTAGTCGTTGAAATTGCTCTGCTCGACGCGTCCGTCGCGGATCGTGATCTGCGGATGCAGCGCGTGGGACAGGCCATCGATGACACCGCTCTGCATCTGCGCTTCGACGCCCAGCGGGTTGACCGCGCGACCGCAATCGACGGCGCCCGTAACCTTGAGCACGCGTACGCCGCCGCGTTCGTCGACTTCCGCCTCGACGACCTGCGCGACGTAGCCACCAAACGTGAAGTGACCCGCGATGCCGCGACCGCGCCCGGGCGGCAGCGGCCTGCCCCATCCGCCTTTCTCGGCGGCGAGCCTTAGCACCGCGGCGAGTCGACCGGTGTCAAAGATTGGTCCGCCGTGATCGCTGTACTTGAGCTCACGACCAGCGCCCAGTAGCGCAAGGCGCAACTCGAGCGGGTCGCGCTTGAGGCCGCTGGCGATTTCATCCAGGAACGACTGCACCACGAACGCGTTGGCGGTGTGTGCGGGCGCCCGCCACGAACCGCGGGCGGCACCCGAGCGCATCGAGTGATATTCGAGCCGGTAGTTCGGCACCAGCGCGGCGGGGAAATCGTCCGCATAGAGCTCGGACGTCCAATCGTCCTCGGGCTTGACGTCTTCGCGGCGATAGTACTTGGAGGCACTGGCGAGCCGGTGAGTCCAGCTTACGAGCTTGCCCTGCGCATCGAATCCGGCACGCAGCTCGTGCAGCCCGGTCGGACGATAGAAGTCGTTGCGCAGATCGTCTTCGCGCGTCCACAGCACCTGCACCGGTGCCTGGACCGACTTGGACACCAGCACCGCTTCGGCCACGTAGTCCGCGCTCAGCCGGCGACCAAAGCCGCCGCCGAGACGCGTCATGCGCACATCGATGTTCAGCCGGTCGAGACCGGTGAGGCGCGCCGCCATGCGCGAAGCGTTACCCGGCATCTGTATCGGAGCAATGATTTCGCAGCGATCCGCCCGCACCCAGGCCACGCAGTTCTGCGGTTCCAGCGTGCAGTGGCTCACGTACGGCAACCAGTAGCGCGCCTCGAACGTCCGGGCAGCCGCGGCGTGTGCCGTGTCGAAGTCGCCATCGTTACGGACCACCTTGCCTTTCCTGGCCAACGCCCGCGCGCACTGCTGTTCGAAGGCGGTGGTGTTCTCGTCGGCAAAAGGACCCGGCTTCCACTTGATCTTGAGACGCTCGCGTCCCTGCATCGCCGCCCAGGTCGAGTCGGCCACTACCGCGATCGCCGAGGCCAGCACCGTGTAGGGCTTGGTCCCCGGTTCGGCATCCACGCGCACGACGTGGCGCACGCCGGGTACCTTCATCGCCTCGCTCGCGTCGTAGCTTTCGATCCCGCCGTCGAACGACGGGCAGCGCGCCAGCACTGCATGCAGGAGGCCCGGCAGGCGCGCATCGATGCCAAAGCCGGCGCTTCCGGTCACGATATCGCGGCCGTCGAGCAGGCGGGTTGGTGTACCGATGATGCGATAGGTTGCGGGATCCTTGAGCTTCGGTTCGGCATGCGGCGCCTTGAGCAGGGCCGCAGCGGCTGCAAGTTCGCCGTAGCTCGCGGCGCGACCTGAAGAGCGATGAACGACGCGACTCGGTTCGGTGGCACACGCAGCCGGATCGACGTGCCAGCGTTCGGCGGCGGCCAGGATCAGCATTTCGCGGGCGCGCGCACCAACCTGCCGCAGCAGCACCCAGTTCTCACTGACGCTGGTGCTGCCGCCAGCGCCCTGGCTCACGCCATCGTACTTCCAGGTGTAACCCTCGCCCTTGGGATTGCGCATGATCCCGAGCGGCATCTGCTCGACGCGCACGCTGCGCCAATCGACGTCGAGCTCCTCGGCGATCAGCATCGGGAGCGAGGTGCGCACGCCCTGTCCCATGTCGGGATTCGGTGTGCCCAGCGTCACGGTGCCGTCCGGATCGATGCGCACGAAATAGCCGAGTTGGCCGCCGGAGGTCGCTGCCCGGCCCGAATCCTCGGCTGCGCCGAGACCAATCAGCAGTCCGCCGCCCACGGCGACCGAGACACACAGGAAATCGCGCCGGCTCAGCGTCGGCGAGGCATTCGCCAATGCCGTGCGCTGCATCTGCGTTACAGCCGTCCGCTGTTGATGTAGTTCACGACGCGGCGCCGATAGGCGCGGCCCGAGGTGAACTTCGAGCCGTTGGCGAGCGTCACCTCGTAGTCGCCGTAGAGCTGGCGCGCCATCTCGCGGATGTGACGTGTGTTGATGATCACGGAGCGGTGAATGCGCAGGAACATGGTCGGATCGAGCATCGACTCGGCCTGCTGCATGCCGCAGCGGAGCAGGTAGTGATCGCTCCCCACGTGCAGCGTGATGTAGTTGCGACTCGCCTCGACCGCATGCACGTCGCCTGGGTCGACGAAGATGTAGCGGTCGTTCTTCTCCGCCACGATGCGTTTCGGCCCGGTGCCCGGAATTGTGCCCTGCATGCTGCCGAGGATCTGGCGGACGGCAGCCTGGACCTGCGCGCGTACATCGTTGCCCGCGGGACTCGAGAGGCGCGAGCGGGCGCGCTCCACCGCAGCATGAAAACGCTCGCGATCGAAGGGCTTGAGCAGGTAATCGACCGCGTTGAGCTCGAAGGCATCCACCGCGTATTGATCGTAGGCGGTGACGAAGATCACCAGCGGCATCGCGTCGCGCCCGATCTTCTCGATGACCTCGAGGCCATTCACGCGCCGCATCTGCACGTCGAGGAACACCAGCTCCGGGTGCAGCGCCGCGATGCGCTTGACCGCTTCGGCGCCGTAGCGACATTCGCCGATGACTTCGAGGTCGCCTTCCATGGCGCAGTAATCCTTGAGTGTCTGGCGCGCGATCGGCTCATCGTCCACGATCAGCGTGCGAATCTTGGTCGCAGTGCTCACTGCCGCAGTGTTCATTCGACAACCCCCTCCCGAAACGGAATGCGCAGCAGCGCCAGGAAGCCGCCCTCGGGTGGGGCGCTGAATTCGAATGCGAAGTTCGACCCGTAGAGCGCGCGCAGCCGCTCGCGGGTATTGCCGGTGCCGATGTGCGCGCCCGAGCCCTCGCCCTCCGTGTCGCGACTGCCGGTATTGTGCACGCTGAGCTCGAGCCAGCGTTCCAGGCGCCGCGAGTCGATCACCTGGCGCGCTTCGATGCTGACCGTAACCCGCTCTTCGTCCTCGGCGGCGCCATGCACGACCGCGTTCTCGGCGAGCGGTTGCAGGATCAGGCTCGGCACCATGGCATCCTCTACCGCGGCGTCAACGCGAATCGTGAAGCGCAGCCGGTCCGGGAATCGCAGCTGCTGGATCTCCAGGTAATTGCGCACGAAGTCGATTTCGCGGGCCAACGGCACGAGGTCCGCCCCGCTGTCGCGCAGGGTCCGGCGCAGCAGGTCGCCGAGCCGCACGATGATCTGCCGCGCCACCGCCGGCCGGGTATCGATCAGCCCGCTCACGGAATGCAGCGTGTTGAACAGGAAATGCGGATGCAGCTGCATGCGTAGCGCGTGCAGGCGCGCGCGCAGGTTCTCGTGCTCGAGCTGCGCCAGGCGCAGGCGATGATTGCGCAGGTCCAGGTACGTGCGCACGCCGAGAATCAGTATCAGTCCGAACCAGTACGAGATGAAGAAGTCGGGCACGCTCACCAGCAGGATGCCGGAGTGGATCCACTCGGTGATCTGCTCGGCGACCGCACCGTCTCCCGCCAGCATGGTCGGCAGCCATTTGAGCTGCGGCTCGGTGAGATCGATGCTCAACGTCAGCACCGGCGTCGCCAGCAACGCGAAGGTGGTCGCGAGCGCGAGGTGCCCGAGCGCCGCGAGCCAGCGGCGTCGCTCCGGCCAGCCGATCGCGAGCGCGAGACGGTAGAAAACAATGAGTATGAAAAACAGGATCGCGTGCTGGAGCGTGCGCTCGAGCGGCTCGGCGATCTGCACATCGGGAATCGCGGCGACGCGCACCGCGTAACCCAGCACACGGGTGGCGGTCATCACCAGCCAGAAGGGAATCGTGGTCCACAGGATGACGGGCCAGATCGCCTGGGTGGACGCAGCCATCGCGGCGCTGCGTGCCGGGGCGGCCGCCTCAGGCGGTGGTGTCGGAGCGAGCGTTCCCGGGCGCGGTCCGGACGCCTCCGTCGGCCCAATGGGGATCGGCCTGACTTCCGCGCTCATGAACTGATAGATCTGCTCGGAACGTATCCGCGGACGCCGCGACGCCGCGTACAAATTGGCTTCAATGGGGTATCACTCAAGCCAACCTCTTGCAGGAGGAACGGGCGTCGCAGCGTCCTCGGATACTTATCGATGGATGCGGCCGAGGGAAGATTGGTTGCATCGCCTGAGCAAAAAGTTCCACCGCCTCAGCCTGAGGTTCCTGCGCGACGACTCAACAATGTCGGGACGAGATGCCATCAGAATGGGACCAACGGGCGCGAGAATGCGCCAATCAACCTGAGGCGCTATCTCTCGCATGGGTGAATGCGGGATCCGATTCTTGGCGCCGGGCGGCCGAATAGGCTGCAAATCCCCAGAGCGCCGCGATAGCCGCGCCGGCCCACGCGATACCCGCTGTAGCCAAGCCCAGCCACACCAACATGGCATGCGCCGAACCACTCAGCGCGTCGCCCGCTCGATAGATCACCGTATCAATGAAGTTCTTAGCCTTGTACTTGGTGTCCCTCGGCACGGTCGAAAACAGCATCTCCCTGCAGGGACGCATGACCGAATACTCGCCGACGCGCCTGATCATCATAACGGCGATCAGAACACTGAGGACGGGGCTAAGAGCGAGCCATGTAAAGCCCAGCACCATGACGATTGGCACCGAGACCATCATCACGATGAGCCCGAAGCGTGAAACAAGGTGTCCCAGTGCCACGAGCTGGATGACAAGCGTGATGATCTGCACCCAAAGATCGATAGTGCTGAACAATGCAGTCTGCTGATCCGGGTCCGGAATTGCCTTCGACACAAGATCGGCCTGCTCTAGGTATAGGAACGTGCTGACCCACGTGAGCAGGAACACGAACAGCGCGATCCCCAGCAGGTACGGACTGCCAAAGACCTGGTAGATGCCTGAAAGAGGATTTCCACCTACAGGTCGGTCGACGTCCATGCGTTCCTCGGTCGTCGAGGCATTCATCCTGCCGTGCCACCGAGTCAGATAGCGCACGAATGCGAGGGATAGCGCAAGAAATGCGGCTGCCACGAGCAAAAGGTTGATACGTCCGATGGGCACGGCCAGCAGTTTGGCGAGCGACGGTCCCACGATGCCGCCCGCGCTGATACCAGCGGCGATGAATCCGAACATGCGGCGGGCCTGATCACGCGTGAAAATATCGACACAGAAGCTCCAAAAGACGGACAGCACAAATAGATTGAACACCGAAAGCCAGACGAAAAACGTGCGTGCGATCCACGCGTGATCCTCCTGCAGATTGAACCAGGCGTAGAAGCCCAGCAGGTTAAGGACAAAGAAGGCGTACACCCACGGAAGGAATGTCGTGCGTCTGTAGCGCGAGGCCACATAACCGTAAATCGGCTGCACAGCCAGCATCGCAAGCAGCGTTGCCCAGAACAGAATCGGCAGATTCGCCACGCCCGAGGTAATCCCCATCGTTTCGCGTACGGGGCGCAGGATCGAGAAACTGGTCCAGACGCAGAACACGAACAGAAACGCTGCCAGCATCGCGCCCACTTCGTGGCGCTCGACCGAGAAGGTCCGCATTAGAAAGGAGCGCATGCTAGAGGCTGGTAGCCACGTACAGAGCCATTCGCTCGCGCATCCTTTCGTCTGGAAGTCGGCCAATACCGCCGGCGACATTACTGCGCATGTGGGTGGGGTTGGCCGTCGCCGGAATTACGCAGGTAACTGCCGGGTGACTCACGATGAACTTGAGGAAGAATTGTCCCCAGCTGGTGCAGTCGATGTCGGCGGCCCAGGGCGGCAGCTCCTTGCCGCGGGTGCGCGAGAACAAGGCGCCATCCTCGAACGGACGATTGATGAGTGTTGCGACCTTGTGTTCCGCCGCCAGCGGCAGCAGCCGCTGCTCCGCCTCGCGGGTGATGATCGAATAGTTGAACTGCACGAAGTCGAGCGGCTCCTTGCGGATCAGGTCTTCGAGATCGGCGTGCGAGGCCACCGTGTAGTGCGTGACGCCGACGTAGCGCACCTTGCCCTGCTGCTTGAGCGCACGCACGTTGGCGAGCTGCGTCTGCAGATCGAGCAGGTTGTGAACCTGCACCAGGTCGAGCTTGCTCACCTTGAGAAGACGCATCGAGTTCTCGATCTGCTGCAGACCAGCGTCCTTGCCGCGCGTCCAGACCTTGGTGGCGATGAACATGCGCGAACGCAGCCCGAGAGACTCGATGAGGTCTCCGGACACGGCTTCGGCGCGGCCGTACATGGGTGAGCTGTCGAGCAGCGCACCGCCGGCGCCGGTCAGGATGTTGAGCACCTCCGTGAGCGGTTGTCGCTCCGAGCTGCCGCCACCGACGTCGAAGACACCCGACGTACCGAGGCCGATGACCGGTATCTCTTCGCCGGTCGAGGGAATCTTGCGCTTGAGCATCGCGGCCTCCGCGGCGGACAGGACTTTCGGCGCCAACGCCGCCACGGCAGCCCCGGCGCCTATCGCCTTGCAGAACTCGCGACGTGACTGGCGATGCATGCGCATGCGGCACTCCTTGGCTGGTTCAGCGGCGCCGGCGAGCCCGCAGAGCGAGCGTCGCGCAACCGATGAACAACGACAGGATATCGACCAGACCCCCGCCACCGCCACCTCCACCGCCGGAGGGGGGCGGTGGCACTACCGGCGCGTCATTGTCGCTGATCGTGACAGCGAGCTGCGCGCTGCCATCGGTCACCGCGCCGCCCGTGAGGTTGCTCAACTCGATGGTGAACTGCTCGTTGCCCTCTTGCGTCGTATCGTCGATGAAGGGAACTGCGATGATCTGGTCGAGATCATCACCAGGACTCCAGGTCAGGGTACCGCTGCTGGTGACGTAGTCCGAGCCGGCAGTGGCGCTGGCATCGCGCGTGAGGTAATCGACGCTGACGGTTCCCTGCGTTCCGCCGCTACGGCGCACCAGTGGATTCCCCGCCGAGCTCTCGACCGCCGTGATCCCGCTGCCAACGAAACCGATGCGGCCCGGGTTGGTGTCGAAGAACCGCGTGTTGTCACGGAGCACGAACAGCCCGTTGTCGATGTCGCTGATGAGGACGTTGCCGGATGGCAGGAATGGATAGACACCCCACGCCCCATCGGTTCCCGCGACGTTTTCCGGCGGCGACAGGAACGTGTCCAGCTTGCCAACCTCGCGCAGCGCCTCGGGGTTCGCCAGGTCGAAGATTTCGAGCCCGCGCCGATAGTGCGCGACGTAGTAGCGATTGCCCTTGACGTAACCGTTGTGATCGGTGGTGCTGTCCGGCCCGTAATACGAGGTCACAAGGCGTGGCGTCAGCAGGTCGCCGATATCGAGCGTGTAGATGTGCGTCTGGAAACCGATGCGCAGCTCATCGAGCTCATCGTGCACCAGGATGAAACGCTGATCCGTGGTCGGCCAGCCGGAATGCGTGTAGCGAGCCTCGGGATATCCGGTGGCACTCAGCCGCACGGGCTGGGCCTTGTCCGTGACGTCCCACAGGTCCACGGTGCTCTCGTTGAAATCGACCAGCACCTGGCAGGGATTGTGGCCCTGGCTGCACTGCGTGGTCCGGTTGTCGGTGATGAAGAGCGTGGTGGAATCGTGCATGTAGCCGGTGCCACCCGGCGCCACGGTTACCAGTTGCGGAGTGACCGGGTCGCTCAGCGAGTAGATCCGGTACGCGCCGCCATTGAGATTGGAACCGGCGATATAGAGAAACGCTTCGCGCCCGCTGAGCGCCGCGTTGCTCCCGTAGTCCACGTTGGAAATGTGCAGCGTGTGCGAAGTGGAGAAATCACGCAGCGTATTCGCGAGCTGCACGCTCGTCGGAAGATTCGACAGGTCGATGATCTGCAGACCGCCCTGCGCTGCCTCAGTGGTGATGTATGCGTAGGCGCGATGCCGGTTCAACGCCGGATCGAAGAACTGGTAGACCTTGACCTCGCGCCAGATGCTGTTGTTGCCCGGCACGGAGCCCACTTCGCGGGGATTCACGGGATCGGTCACATCGACCACCACGGTCGCGTTCGAGACGCCGACCACCGCATATTCGCGGTTGTCGTCCAGATCGACGAAGCCCCACAAGTTGCTCATGCTGCCCGGGCGCGTGGAAAGCTCGGCGAGCTGAACTTGCGCGAGCAGGTCGACGTTCCGGCAGGGGAAGGGACCGGCAAAGCTCTGCACACAGTTCGCAGCCGTCTGCCGCGCGGCCAGTGCCGCCCAGCGACTGCTGGCCTCGCTGAGCGTCGCAGGCGCCGCGGCACGCTGGACGACCTGGTCGGCCATCAAGCTCAATCCGCGCGTCAGCAGCCGCTGGCGTTCGCTCGGTGGCAAGCCGTAGACGATGGTGCGATTGCGCTCGAGGTCCTGGTGCCTGAACTCGTCATCGGTGCTGAAGCCGCCCAGCACGCCACTCTTGCCATGCAGCAGATTGTCGACATCTATCCCCTCGATAGCGTAGACGCCCGCGGCCACCTTCACCGTGCCGCCGGGCGGAATCTGCGTCAGCGCATAGGCGATCGTGCGGCAAGGCGCATGCGGATGGTCGCAATCGCCAGAATCCACGCCCGTCATGGCGACGAAACGGGTACCGACCAGGTCGTCGTGCGAAAAGCTCAGGCTGCTGACGAGCCACAGCAGCGCGATAAGAGAGGCCTGGCGTGCGTTACGCATGGATCACCCTGCCGCGGGGTGTTTTCCCGGAAGAGGTGAGGATCTTACCTCAGCCTCAGCGATCGATTCCCAGCTGCCCGAGCACGAAGGCGTACTTCATCGCTGTCTCGCGGTACTGGCGAAACCGGCCCGAGCGTCCGCCATGTCCCGCTTCCATGTTGGTCTTGAGGAGCAGCGGGTGATCGTCGGTCTTGCTGGCGCGCAGTTTCGCCACCCACTTTGCCGGTTCGAAGTACTGCACCTGGCTGTCCCACAGCCCAGTGGTCACGAGCATCGCAGGGTACGCGCGTGCGCCGACCTGGTCGTATGGGGAATATGACAGCATGTAGTCGTAGTACTCGGGTTCGCGCGGATCGCCCCACTCGTCGTATTCGCCGGTGGTGAGGGGAATCGACTCATCGAGCATCGTGGTCACGACATCGACGAACGGCACGTCGGCAATGATCACGCGGTAACGATCCGGAGCCATATTGGCGATCGCGCCCATCAGCAGTCCACCGGCACTGCCGCCGTGCGCTACCACTTTGTCGCGCGCACCCCAATGCTCTCGCACCAGGTAGTCGGTGACATCGATGAAATCGGTAAAGGTATTGACCTTGTGGAGCAGGCGGCCGGAGTCGTACCAGCGGCGGCCCAGCTCCTGGCCGCCACGGATGTGCGCGATGGCGACCACGAAGCCGCGGTCGACGAGGCTCACCCAGCTGGGTGAAAACGTCGGGTCCCTCGAGATCCCGTAGGAACCGTAGCCGTACTGGAAGATCGGCGCCTTGCCGTCGCGCTTGAAGCCCTTGCGGTACACGACCGAGATCGGAACCTGCGAGCCGTCACGCGCCGTCGCATGCAGGTACTCGGTGCGGTAGTTCGCAGCGTCGAACGGCGGCGGCACCGGATCGCGCTTGAGGAGCGTGCGCGTGCCGGCGTGCATGTCGTAGTCATAGGTGGTGATGGGCGTCGTCAACGAGGTGTAGGTGTAGCGCAGGAGGTTCGAATCGATCTCCGGATTGGCGCCGAACATGGCCGTGTACGCCGCCTCGTCCGCCTCGATGAGCTGATCGGCGCCGCCCGACCAGGGCTTCACGCGGATCTTGCGCAGGCCGCCGGAGCGCTCCGCCACGGCGAGAAAGTCGTTAAACACCTCGAAGTCGTGAATGAAGGCAGCGTCGCGATGCGCGATCACCTCGCGCCATTGACTGCGATCGCCCGCCGACTCGATCGGCGCGCGCATGATGCGGAAGTTCGCTGCCTGCCAGTTGGTACGGATGATGAAATCATCCCCCAGGTCCTCGACCGAATACTCATGGTCGCGCTCGCGCGCCAGCACCACCTTGAACTTGAGCTCGGGATCGTCGCTGCGCGCATACCACCATTCGGATGACAGCGTGCTTTCCGTGCCGATCAAGATGTAGCGCCCCGATTTTGATTCGCTGATGTCGGTATAGAACGTGGTGTCGGTCTGTTCCCACACGATTGGGTCCAGCGCGACGCCGGTGCCCAGCACGTGCCGCCGCACCCGGAACCCGAGCAGCGTGACCGGGTCCTTTTCGACATAGAGGAACGACTTGTCGTCGCCCGCCCAGACGATCGAGGGCTCGGCGTTCTCGATCGTGTCGTCGAGGAGCGAGCCGGATGCGAGGTCTTTGACCCGCAGCAGGTACTGGCGCCGGCCGACGCTGTCTTCCGCGTAGGCGAGCAGGCGGTTGTCATGGCTCGGGACGTACGTGCCGACGTTGAAATAGTCGTGCCCCTGCGCCAGCTGATTGACATCGAGCAGCACCTCTTCCGGCGCATCGGCGGCATCGCGGCGGCGCGCGTAGATCGGATACTCGCTCCCCGCCTTCAGACGCGTGACGTACCAATAGCCACGCTTGCGATAGGGCACGCTTACATCGTCCTGCGGGATGCGCGCGACGATCTCCTCGTAGAGTTTCTCCTGCAGTCCCTGCAGTGGCTTGAGCTGCGCGTCGGTGTAGGCGTTTTCCGCGTTGAGGTAGCCGAGGACCCGGGGGTCGAGTCGCGTGTCATCGCGCAACCAGTAGTAGGGGTCCATGCGTGTGCCATTGGGCGAGATCACGGGCTGTGGCCGCGGCTCCGCCATCGGCGGCGCCGCTGTTTTCGATGTGCTAAGCATCGTGCCGTCCCGAGTCGTACCTGACGTGCAGGCACCAATTGCCAGCAGCGAGGCGGTCAGGACCGGGACCGCAGCAGATCGCAGGTGTCGCATTCATTCTCCTTGGATGTTTCACAGAACTCACACGCTAATTGCCGCGCAAGCGGCGAATGAGGCTCTGTCCCCACGAGAAGCGCGCGCTCCACAGCAGCAAGGTCCAGAGCACCCGCTGCGAAAAAGGAAAGCGCGCCAGGGGCAGCGCATGAGCATAAATCTGCGCGCTCTCATGGATCTGCAATGATCGCGCGGCGACGTGATAGTTCGCCACTCCGGAGCGCACGCTGAAACTGCCACTCGCACTCGCGGCAGCGTCCACCGCCACGCCGTCGAGTTGACGTGGCAAATCGTGGCTGGCCACGTCCGCGAACAGCAGTGCGATGCCCGATACGTCACGCCTGGCGCGACGCTCGAGGCTGAGCCCGCCACTTCCCGCACCGGCATCGACCACTTCGAATCGCCCGGAGAATTCCTGCTGCATGGAGAAACCGCGTTGCAATGCCGGTTGCCGCCATTGTCTCCGAGCGCGTACGTGCTTGTCGCGCGTTTCTGCTATCCTGCGCGCCCTTTTCCGCCCCGTCCGCCGCCATGGACACCGCGGTCTTCGCCACTTCGCAGGTCATGCACAAGCTGCCCGCGCAGCGACATGATGTCGCGGGCCGTCCGCACGTCGACTATCGCGCGGTGCTCGCGCTCGCCTGGCCGTTCGTGCTCAACAGTTCGGTGCAGGCGGTGCTCAATCTCACCGACACGTGGTTCATCGGACGACTCTCCACGCAGGCGCTCGCCGCCATGGGCGCCGTGTACTGGCTGGTGCTGGTGTTCGTGCTGCTGCTCGGTGGCGTCGGCATCGCGGTACAGACGCTGGTCGCGCAGGCGAACGGCGGTCGGCGCTGGCGTCGCGCGGCGCAGGCGGAGTGGACCGCGCAGTGGGGAACGCTTCTTACGGTGCCGCTGTTTCTCGCCGCGGCATGGGCGGGCCCGGCAATGCTGCATCCGTTCGCGCTCGAGCCCGCGGTCGAACGGCAGGCGCTCGAATTCTGGGTGCCGCGCATGATCGGCGCGCCGATCGGCGTCGCGCTCTGGGCGGTGCTCGGCTTTTTCAATGGCATCTCACGCCCCCGCGTTACGCTCGCGATCACGCTGCTCGTTGCGGCGCTCAATGCAGCCCTCAATCGGCTGTTCATTTTCGATCTGGAGATGGGCATCGCCGGATCGGCGTGGGCGACCAATGTCGCGCAACTGAGCGGCTGGCTGGTCGCGATGAGCCTGTTTCTTGCAACCAGTGCGAATGCGCGCTTTCACTCGCGGCTCATGTGGCGCTTGCGACCGGCGCGCCTGTTGCGCCAGTTCCTGCTCGGCTTCCCGATGGGCCTGGTGTATGCCGCGGATCTGCTCGGCATCGCGCTGTTCCAGATCATGACCGTACGCCTTGGCAGCGTCGACGGTGCCGCGACCCAGATCGTGATGATGCTGACTTCGATCGCCTACTTGCCCGCGGTGGGCTTCGCCATGACCGGGACGACGCTCGTCGGTCAGTCGATTGGCGCCGGCGACAAGGAATGGGCGATGCGACTCGGGAACGCGACCATCAAGCTGTCGGTGGGCTACATGGCGCTCATCGGCGTATTTCTCGCCGTGGCCGGGCCGTGGCTCCTGCGCTGGTTCGTCAGCCCGAGCGACTCGCACGCGGCCGAGGTCGTGGCGCTCGGCGGGACGCTGGTGTGGATCGCCGCGGGCTACCAGATCTTCGATGGCCTGAATCTCGGCAGTGGGCTCGCGCTGCGCGGCGCAGGAGATGCAGTGGTACCCGCCGCGATGGTGATCGTGCTGTCGTGGTTCGTGTTCGTGCCGGTGGCGCATGCACTCGCATTCGCGCCAGGCCGGGGGTACGTGCATTTTCTGCCGCAGTTCGGCCTCGGCGCGGTGGGCGGATGGCTGGCCGCGCTGCTTTACGTCTTCGGTCTCGGAACGATGCTGTTCGTGCGCTGGCGTTCGGCGGCGTGGAAGAAGATCCGGCTCTAGCGAACCTGCTCGAGAAGCCCAAGACGTTGCGCCAGCCAGCGGGTCGTCGTCGCCTGGACCAGGATGGTGAGCAGGATGGCCATGAAGGTGACGGCGGCGATGACATCCGCCTGTGGAGCACGCGCTCCTGCCAGCATTCCCGCCAAGGCTGCGGGGATCACGCCGGTTTCGCGCGCCCAGCACATGAATAGCAATTCCTGCAGCGACCAGCGCGCGCGCCGATCTGGGGCAGCGCAGATGAATACCGTCAGCGGACGCGCGATCAGCATGAGCACGCAGACCACGGCAATGGCCGGCCAGAGATGCTCTCGCACCAGCGTCAGGTCGACCTGTGTTCCGAGCAATACGAAGATGAAGATCCGCATGACCAGGGAGGTCATCGCCATGAAATCCTCGAGCTGCCCTTCTTCGCGTACCCCGAGCTTCAGCCCCAGGGCGTCGCGGTTTCCTATCACGACGCCGGCGATGAACACCGCCATGAGACCACTCGCGCCGAAGCGCGCGGCCGCGAGCGACGCCCCGATGACGCTGACCAGTGCCACGAGCGGCACGGACTCCTGCAGAAAGCCCAGCCGGTCGTGGGCGATGAGCAGCGCCGCCCCGTAACCAATCATCGCGCCCAGCAACAGGCCGATGCCTGCACTCCACGCGAGCTCGCGCGTCGCGTGCGCCAGATTGAAGTCCTGCGTTCCCAGCAGCACGCCCAGTACGCTGAAGGTGAAAATCGCGGCCACGGCATCGTTCAGCGCCGATTCGCTGATCACCGTCTGGCTGACGCGCTCGCGGATGTGGATCTGGCGGAATACAGGCACCAGTGTCGCGGGATCGGTGGAGGCGAGGGTCGCACCGAGCAGCAGGGCGACGCCCAACGGCACACCGAGGAAGTACTGAGCCGCCAGCCCGGTGATCGCCCCGGTGATGAGTACCCCAAGCGTCGCGATCACGACGATCGTGATCCACACCTGCTTGAGTACGCGCAAACGCAGCGCCGCTCCACCGTCAAAAAGAATGAACGAGGCGCCAATGAGCAGCGCCACCTGGTTCAGTTCGGAGTCTGCCGCAACGGTGATGACGCCGGTGACACTCGGGCCCAGCAGCATGCCAGCGAGCAAGTACAGCACGATGTCAGGAATTCGCGCGCGCCCCGCGAGGTAACGGCAGACCGCGCCGCTCGCGAGTATCACGGCAACGATCCACAACAGAGCCCGCGCGCTGATGAGGGTCGACGAGGCTTCCACGTGCGCGACCTACCCGCGCGTCGGTCCCGATGCATCCCGGCGCAGCAGTCCGAACGCGACCGGGATCAGCGAGGCCACGATGATGAGGATGGTCACCAGCCCGAAGTTGTTCTTGATGATGGGAATGTTGCCGAACAGGTAGCCGCCGAACACGAACAGTGCGACCCAGCCGATGCCGCCCACGCAGTTGTGCAGCTGAAAGCGCGCGTAACGCATGTGGCCGATGCCGGCGACGAAGGGCGCGCAGGTGCGGATGATCGGCACGAAGCGCGATACGATGATGGTTTTTCCGCCGTGCTTCTCGAAGAATTGTTCCGTGCGGCGCAGGTATTCGACTTTCAACAGGCGCACCTTGCCGGAGAACGCGCGCGGCCCGATGGCCGATCCGATCGCGTAGTTCACGGTGTTGCCGAGAATCGCGGCGCACGCCAGCAGCACGAACGCGGTCCCGGCATGCAAGGTTCCCGTCGTGTCCACGGCCGCGAGCGCCCCGACGGCAAACAGCAGCGAATCACCGGGCAGGAACGGGGTGATCACGAACCCGGTCTCGGCAAAGATGATCGCGAACAGGATCAAGTACACCCAGTTGTCGTAGCGCGACACCAGCTCGATCAGGTGCCGATCGAGGTGCATCACCAGGTCATAGAACAACAGCCCGAAATTGATCAGCGGCTGCAGCCACTCCATCAGGGCGATCCCGCGGTTCTATTTGCCAAGGCTTTCGACCCGGACCACCGCCTGGCCGATGTGTGCCTGGCTTCCTGGCTCGGTGAAACGCACCTGGATGGCGAATGGATAGAACTCGCCTTCGATCCATTCACGGGTGTCACTGCTCTTGTCAGACTGCAACGCTATGTTGAGCGAATAGCAGCCGGCTGACTCCGGTTGCACGCCTTCCCAACGGGCCTCCTCGACGCCCTCCAGGACCAACCCGTAGACGCTGCCGGCAGGTGCCGCGATCCGAAAATGCTGCGCCTTGAGCCCAAGGACCGGGGTTCCATCCTCTTGCCGCGTCACGCTCACGAATAACACCAGTCGTCCGGCGACGTCCACGAAGCGCGATTCACCGGAGACAGCCTCGACGATCAGGCGACCCATGCAGTTCTCCCTGGCTTGCGAGCGACGCCCGGCATGGTACTGCCGCTGATGCTGGGGCGTCACGGCTGACGCTGCGCTTTGTGCTGCAGCTCACGCGTGCAGCGCACGCCTCAAGGCAGCGACCAGTCGATCCAGGTCCGCGAAATCGTTGTAGATGTGCGGGCAGGCACGCAGCACCTCGATGCCGCCACTGGGCTGCTGCACGAAACTCACCGCGATGCGCTCGCGCTCTGCGAGCTGCTTCGCGAGTGCGGCGCCATCCGTACCTGGAATGCGGAACGACACGATGCCGGCCCACAGGCTCGGATGCGCGGGCGTCAGTACCTGCACGCCCGGCAGCCGCTGCAGCCCGAGCCTCAGGTACCAGGCGAGCTCGCGAATGCGGGCGCTGATGCGCTCGGTGCCGATTTCCTGTTGAAACGCGATGGCCGGCAGCACGCTGAGCGCCAACGGCGAGAGTTGCGTGAAGGCAGCGCTGAACTTGCGCGCGGACATCGGCCACCCGGCGCGCGCATTGGCAGCAGCGCGCGGCGGAGCATTCTCGGGCGGCAGAGTGCTCACAGGCGCGACTGGCGCGCTCTCGGATGTCGTGGCCTGCGAGGTGGCCGGGCTCTGCGGTGCCATCGAGGCCCGCGCTGTAGTCGGCGCCTGCCCTGTGGTCGGCGCCGGCGTTGTAGCCGGCGTCGGCGGGCCACCCCAATCGTCCTCGCTCCCCACGATCAACGGCCACAATCTGAAGCGCCCGCCCGGAGAGAGCACCAATACGCCTACACCGACCGGTCCGTTCAGCCACTTGTAGAAACTGGACACATAGAAATCCGCGCCCAGCGTCTGCAAGGACGTCGCCACCATGCCCAAAGCCTGCGCGCCGTCGACGATGCTGAGTGCGTTGTGGGAGCGAGCGAGCTCGCAGAGCTCCCGCACCGGCAACACGCAGCCGTCCGTGTACTGCACGTGACTGAAGCTCACGACGCGCGTGCGATCGGTGAAGGCGGCCCGGAATGCGCCCACGATCTGCTCCGGAGCCATGATCGGCTGTGGCAATGGAATCTGCACCAGCTTCACGCCGCGTCGTTTAGCCGCCAGCAGCCACGGCGAAACGCTGGCCGGATGTTCGTGGACCGTGGTGAGAATCTCATCACCGGCGGCAAGATCGATGCCCGCGGCGATGGTGTTGAGCGCCTCGGTGGCTCCGCTGAGCAACGCGATCGATTCGACGTCAGTGCCGAGGAATTGCCCGATCGGCGTCAGCAGCTGACGCACGGCCTCCGCGCTGCCCTGTTCGCGCAGGAAGCGCTCCAGGTCGCGGCTGAAAGCCTCGCGCTGGCGGTATTCCTCGATGAGCACGCTGCGCAGGCTCGGCGCTCCGCCCGCCGTATCCAGCCATACGAGGTCCGAATCGAGCATCGGCTGCAGCCGTGCGAGCTGCCACAACTCGCGCGATGAAGTCGGCAGTGGACCTTGCGCCTGCGCCTTGCCGACTACTCCCAGTGCCGCGGCACCCGCGCCCAGGTAGCCCACAAAATCTCGACGATTCAATGACATGAAATGCCCCAGGCGCGGCTTGATTGGGGCGCTATTTGACCGTTCTCACAGGATACTTGCAAGAACAGACCGTTTGGTCTTAAATAAGCCGCATGAGCAAAGGCGAACAGACCCGGCAGCGGATCCTCGAGCGCGCCGCGCCACTCCTGAACCGGCAAGGTTTTCAGGCCGCGCCAGTATCAGAAATCATGCGCGTCACCGGCCTGCAGAAAGGCGGTCTCTACAACCATTTCGAGAGCAAGGAGGAACTGGCGCTGGCGGCTTTCGACCTGCTGCTGGAGCGCATCCAGCAGAAAGTGGCGCAGGTCCACCGCAGTCACAGTTCGCCGCTGGCGCAACTGCTGGCGCACATCGAACTCATCGCCGCGGGCGGCACGCAGACCGAGGGCGGCTGCCCCATGGCCAATAGCATGGTGGAAAGTGACGATTCCAATCCGGCACTGCGCAAGCGGGTCGCGAAGGTGCTGGAGCAATGGCGCGCACTGATTACGCACACCGTCGCCAGGGGGATCGTCGCCGGAGAGTTGCGCGCCGACGTCAACCCCGACGAGGTAGCGACGCGCGTCATCACCTCGCTCGAGGGCGGGCACCTGCTCTGCAATTTCTACGGTGAGCCGCGTTACCTGCGACAAGCCGGCCAGTTTCTGCGCGAATACGTCGAGAGGGATCTGCGCGTCTCGGGAGCTCCTGCCGCCCGCTGAGCGCAATTTTTTTGCTTCTTTACAGACCGAACGGTCCGAAGTTGAGGCACGCATGCCAGCAAATACACGATTGATCGCCGGAGCCACCGCATTGACCGCGATCATTGTCGTCATGGCGAGCGGTGCCGTCGCGCTTCTCGATCGCGCCAGCGGTGCCTCAGGAAAGGATCCCAGAGAGAGTGTCACTACGCTCAGGGCCGCGATCCGCACGCAGTGGCTGAGTCCAACGAACGCGCGCCGTAGTCTCGAGGCGCGCAGCGCGGCCCTGTCGGATTGGTTGCGCGCCCGCGGGGGCACTCTTCGCCTCGTGAGCTCGAGCGCTCTGCTGCGAACTCGTGCGATGGATGGCTCGCGGCTCGCGGTCCCCGAGGCACGTTTCGAGCACATCATCGAGATTCGCGTACCGCAGGCAGTCGAACTGGCGCGAGCGCGTCTGGCTCTGCTCGGTCCGGATGGGACGGTTGGTATCGCGACTCCCGTCGAGTCCCGAGCGGCCCGCCATGGCACGCGTGCGCGTACTGTGCCGGTGGGTCGCGACTTCTGAAGGCCGCTTCAGCGCAGCGGCCGATACGTGAGCCAATCGGGAAACGCCCAGCCCCACCGGATCGCACCCAGCCGCATGCCCGCGATCGCCAGCATGGCGAGGGCCGACACATATGCGGGCTCGAGCCAGTTGGTGGCCCGAAGCGCGATGTAGAACACTCCGCCCAGCAGAATCGGCGTCATGTACAGCTCGCGACGCATCAGGATCGTCGGCTGCCCCGTCATCAGGTCGCGGATGACGCCGCCGCCGATGCCGGTGATCACACCCATGATGACCGCGACGCCCGCACTGAATCCCAGCCGCAGCGTCTTTTCGATCGCGAGCACGGTGTAGAGCGCCGTAGCGATCGCGTCGAGATAGAGGAAACCGCGCAGGGTGGCGCGGAAGCGCCGCTCGAAAAAGAATGTCGCCAGGGCGGCGCCCGCCGCGACGGACAGATAAGCGGGCTGCGCCAGCCAGAACAAGGGCTGATCCAGCATCAGGTCGCGCAGCGTGCCGCCCCCGATCGCCGTCACCACGCCGATGATGACGAAGCTCATTACGTCCATGTTCTGGCGAGCCGCGGCCAGCACACCCGTAACCGCGAAGACGGCGGTGCCCAGCAGGAACAGGAGCTCGGCCGCATTCATACCTGGCCGAACTGCGCGACTTTGCGCCCCGTGAGCCGAATGGCGCGCGCGCCGGGAGGCACCGCGTCCGCGGCGAAACTCTGCAGGCAGAACTCCGGTGTAGGCCCTAGCGTCATCTGCCGTTGCCAGAGGCAGCCGTGCTCGCCGATGCCCTCCTCCATGCGTGCGAAGAAATCCGCGTAGCGCTCGCCAGGCTCCTTGCTGACCCAGACCTCCTCGATGCGATCGCTCGCGAGGCGAAATCGACCGCGGCTGACCCGGTACAGACCCGCGATGCCATCGTGTGCGAGCATTGCGACACTTTCGTGGGGCGACTCGCGGGCTCCAGTCACGGCAGCACGGTTGATGCTGTCGAGGTCGGCGCTCGACTCGACGAGGTACCAGTCAGCGTAACCGGCACGCTCTGCGAGCCACGGAATCCGGTCGAGAGCCACGATCACCGAACCCAGGAACCCCTGCGGGCGCGACTGGAGCAGCGAGCGATGAAAGGCCGACAACGCGGATTCATACGTGCTGGCAGCGACCTCGGCCCGCGCGCAATGCCAGAAGAGGTATGTGAGCATGGGTCGCGCTATCTATCGGCACTCAGCCAGCCGGCGCCAGCCGCTGATTGCCTTGCGGTCCGCCAAGCTTGCGCAGCTCATCGTGAAGCTCCAGCCAGTCCACGCGCACATCGTAGAAGACATGCGCCAGCGGCTCGCGATCGATCGCGCCCGCAACACTGGCGCGAGTGATGTGAATCTCCCCTGGCCAGCGCTCCCCCTCGAAAAAAACGCTGCTGCCGCAGCGCTGGCAGAAACCGCGGCGTGCGCCCGGCGATGATTGATACCACTGCAGCTGCGCTTCGCCCGCAGTCAGCCGAAACCGCTCGTGCGCTGCGCCGAACCAGGTCACGAGACCCGCGCCATGCGCTCTGCGACACATCGTGCAGTGGCAGTGGGCGCACCACTTGGTCGGCGGCGTGACTTCGAATTGCACCGCTTCGCACAGGCATGCGCCGCGAATCGTCTCTGGTGTGACCATGGGCCTGCTCCGCTGCACTGCGAGCCGCTCGGGCGCTACATGTTAGCGCACGAGCCCGGGCGCGCGGTCCCGGCGCCAACCAAATACGTCGGGATGAAATGCTGTCGATTCCTGTCCAGCGGACGCCAGGGCGTTACC
>DASQOO010000116.1:0-26881 GCA_035644435.1 Steroidobacteraceae bacterium
CCTCGATCCGCTCGGCGATGTAGAGGGTTTCGGCATTGGCGCTGAGTGCAAAGCCCGCGAGCAGCACGAGTATTGCCGGGGCGGTCCTCATGCAGCGATTCCGAACTGGCGCAGCAACGGCCGGATATCCGGGGCGCGGCCGCGAAACTCGACGAAGGCCTCGAGCGCATCGCGGCTGCCACCGCGCGACAGGATCGAGTCCAGGAAACGCCGGGCCATCGCCGCATCGAAGACCCCCGCTTCCTCGAACGCGGCAAACGCATCTGCAGCCAGCACTTCCGCCCACTTGTAGCTGTAATAGCCCGCGGCATAGCCGCCGGCGAAGACGTGCCCGAAGCTGTGAGCAAAGCGATTGAATTCCGGCGCCGGCACCACGGCCACGCGCTGGCGCACTTCCTCGAGGATCTGCGCCAGGCGCGAGCCGCGCTGCGGGTCGTACTCGCTGTGCAGGCGCAGATCGAAGAGCGCGAATTCGAGCTGCCGCACGGCTTTGAGACCGGCGTGAAAGGTGCGTGTCGCCAGCAGGCGCCGGATCATTACGTCGGGCAGCTGCTGCCTGGAATCGACGTGGGCGGAGATCAGGCGCAGCACATCCGCGTTCCACGCAAAGTTCTCCATGAACTGGCTCGGCAGCTCTACCGCGTCCCACGGCACGCCGTTGATGCCCGCAAGGCTCGGGTAGCGCACGCGCGTGAGCAGGTGATGCAGTCCATGGCCGAACTCATGGAACAGCGTGACCACCTCATCGTGCGTCAACAGCGCCGGGCGCCCAACCACCGGCGGCAGGAAGTTGCACACCAGGTAGGCAACAGGCAACACGCGGCGCTGATCGAACTCGAGCCGGCCCAGGCATTCGTCCATCCAGGCGCCACTGCGCTTGCTCGGGCGCGCGTACGCGTCGACGAAGAAGCTGCCCAGTGGCTCGTCCAGGGCATTGCGGATCTCAAAGAAGCGCACGTCGGGATGCCACACCGCGACACCGCTCACGTCCCTGATCTTCAGTCCGTAGAGCCGCTCCGCGACGGCGAACAGCCCGTCCAGGACGCGCGGCAGGGGAAAATACGGCCGCAGCTCCTCGTCGGAAATATCGTGCAGCTGTCGTTGCAGGCGTTCGGCAAAGAAGGGAACGTCCCAGGCGTTCAGCGGCCGGCCCGCAAAGCGCTTGAGCTCGGCCAGCTCGGCGCGTGCGACGGGCACGCAGTGCTCTACCAGGTTCTCGAGGAAGGCGCGCACTTCCTCGGCGGAACGCGCCATCTTGGTGCTGAGTGAAAACGCCGCGTAGTGTGGAAAGCCGAGCAGCGTCGCCGCCTCGTGACGTCGCTCCAGGACGTTCTCGAGCACCGGCGTATTGTCCCATCGCCCGGCGGCAGGCCCCCGGTCTGAAGCTCGCGTGGTCCACGCGGTGTACAGCTCACGCCGCAGGGCTTCGTCTTCCGCATGTGTCAGCACCGCGAGGTAGGTTGGCTGATCGAGCGTCAGCAGCCATCCGGCGATGCCTTTTTCCTCCGCCAAGGCGCGCGCTCTCGCGACCACGCCACTCGGGAGGCCTCGCAAAGTGTCCGCATCGTTCACCGCCCGGGACCAGGCATTGGCGCAATCGAGAACGTTCTCCTCGAACCGCGACTGCTCGCGTGCCAGCTCCTGCATCAGGGTACGCAAGCGCGTCTTGCGATCCGCGTCGAGCGCCACCCCCGCAAGGCGGAAATCGCGCAGGGCGTTGTCGATGAGCTTGCGCTGCGTGCCATCGAGATTGCGCCCATCGCGTTCGAGGATCGCGGCGTAGGCGCGGTACAGAGTCTCGTTCTGGCCCAGCTCGGTCTGATACTCGCTGATGAGCGGCAGGCAGGTATTGTACGCGGTGCGCAGGGCAGGCGAGTTCACCACACCATTGAGATGGCTCGCGGGCGACCAGGTCCGTTGCAGGCGGTGCTGCATCGCCTCGATCGGCTCGACCAGCGAACTGAACGTCGCCGCACCGGCGCTGAGCAGCTCCTCGAGCCGCGCACGGTTGGCGGCCAGCTGGATGCGGATCGCCGGCTCGACATGCTCTGGGCGAATCATGTCGAAATCGGGCAGACCGTCCGTGTGCAGCAGTGGGTTATCCATGTTGAGGCTGGCGCCTGCCGCCGGGGCACAGGCCGTGTGGTTACCCAGGTGGAAAGCTGCTCAAATTGTAGCAGTACCGGGGAGGCGTCCGGTTCTCGGTAAACGCCCTGAAGTCGAAGGAAAGCGTACATGTCCGAGCATTTCGATCTCATCGTGATCGGCGGCGGCAGCGGCGGCATTGCCTGCGCGCGGCGGGCGGCCCTGCACGGGGCACGCGCGGTCGTTATCGAATCCCACCGCCTGGGGGGCACCTGCGTCAATGTCGGCTGCATCCCGAAAAAAATCATGTGGAACGCAGCAACGCTCGCCGAAAGCATGGAGGATGCGCGGGGCTACGGGTTCGACCTGGAAGTGCGCGGTCATGACTGGGGGTTCCTGAAGCGCCAACGTGATGCCTACATCCTGAAACTCAACGGCATCTACGAGCGCAACCTGCTGCAATCGAAGGTCGATATCATTCGCGGCCGGGCGCACTTCGACGCCCCGCACCGCGTGCTGGTGGGCGAACGCCAGCTCGAAGCACCCCACATCGTCATTGCGACCGGCGGCAAGGCGCTCATCCCTGACCTGCCGGGCGCCGATCTTGGCATTACCTCGGACGGCTTTTTCGAGCTCGAGACGCGGCCGCAGCGCGTGGCGGTGGTCGGCACTGGCTACGTGGCAACGGAACTATGCGGGGTGCTGCACGCGCTGGGTTCGGAAGTGACGGTGTTCGCGCGGCGCGAGCGGATCTTGCGCGAGTTCGATGAGATGCTGGGCGAGGCGCTGGTCGAGGAAATGCGCGCCTCCGGCATCGAGGTCATCACCGACGCCGTGCCCGCGGCACTGGAACGTCGCACGCAGATCGCGCTACGCACGGCGGACGGCCGCCAGTTCGACGGCTTCGATTCCGTGTTGTGGGCGATCGGACGAAACGCGAGCCTGGACGACCTCGGTGTCGCACGCGCAGGCGTGGTGCTCGACCCCTCTGGCGCGGTGCTCACGGATCTTTACCAGAACACCAATGTTGCCGGAATCTACGCCATCGGTGACGTGACGGGCCGCGAGGCGCTCACACCGGTGGCGATCGCAGCCGGGCGGCGCCTCTCGGATCGGTTGTTCGGTGGTCAGCCGGATCGGCATCTCGACTACCAGTGGATACCGACGGTCATTTTCAGTCACCCGCCGATCGGCACGGTCGGGCTCTCGGAAGCGCAGGCACGCAGTCGCTTCGGTGACGACGTGGAAGTGTTCACGAGTGCCTTCGTGCCTCTCTATCACGCACTCACTAAGCGCCGGCCGCGAGCGCGGATGAAGCTGATCACGACCGGAAGCGAGCAGCGGGTCGTGGGGTGCCATGTGATCGGCCTGGGAGCGGATGAGTTGCTGCAGGGTTTCGCAGTCGCGGTGCGTATGGGCGCGACCAAGCGGGATTTCGACGACACGGTCGCGATTCACCCGACTGTGGCCGAAGAGCTCGTAACGATGAAATGACGCGGGCTATTGGGGCGCGGTCACGTGGCCTGCAGGGTGGCGAGCACCAGTTTCGTGTCGGGACGAACACCGCGCCACAGGTGGAAAGATTCCGCAGCTTGTTCGACCAGCATGCCCCAGCCTTTCACCGTGCGCGCTGCGCCCTGCTCGCGGGCCCAGGCCGTAAAACTTGTGTCGCCCTTGCCATATGCCATGTCGTAGCAAACGGTATCCGCTCCAACGAGGCTTCCTGAAATCAGCGGGACGGTGCCCTTGAGACTCGCCGAGGTGGCGTTGATGATCAGGTCCCAGGAATCTTCCCCGCCGATCGCATCGAATCCACAGCTCGAGAGTGTTCCGGGTTTCGCGAATTCCTCCACCAGTTCCGCTGCGCGCTCCGGCGTGCGATTGGCGATCGTCAGCGTCGTGGGCCTCGCATCCAGCAGCGGTCCCAGCACGCCGCGCGTAGCGCCGCCGGCGCCGAGAATCAGGATCCGGAGCCCGGCGATTTTCAGCCCGAGATTCGCGGTCAGATCGGTGATCAGCCCGACGCCGTCGGTGTTGTCGCCCATCAGCTCGCCGTTCGATTCGACCACGATCGTGTTGGCCGCGCCGGCGGTCTCGGCCCTGGCCGTGAGGCGATTGACGAATTCGGCTGCCGCTGGCTTGTGAGGGACCGTGATGTTGAGTCCACGACCGCCGCCGGTGAAGAAGTCCAGCGCCGCCGCCCGGAACTTCTCCGGGGGTACGTCGAGCAGGCGATAAGTGAGGTTCTGGCCGGTCTGCCGCGCGAACATTCCATGTATGAAGGGCGACCAGCTGTGGTCGATCGGATGACCCATTACCGCGTAGCGGTCGGGCTTCGAACTCGCATCGCTCATGCGGCAGATTACTCGGCCCGGGCTATGGAGTAGATTCCGCGCTCTGCGCCGTAATGATGCCCTGACAGCGCGGGTCTTTATACATGAATCGTGCGAGCGACGGAAACGAGCGGCGGCGACGGTTCGATGCGTTGTGCGCGGCACTACGCCCGGACCTGTTCCGCTTCGCCTTCTGGCTGAGCCGCGACCGCGCGGTCGCGGATGACGTCGTCCAGGAGACGCTGTTGCGCGCCTGGCGCGCGATGGACGAACTGCGGGACGAAAAGGCAGCGCGGCAATGGTTGCTGACGATCGTCCGACGCGAGCATGCGAGGCTGTACGAGCGCAAACGCCTGCCGACCGTGGACGTGGACGCGCTGATCGAGCGCGAAGAGCCCTTGCTCGCGGCGCCGGACGACATCGAGATGCAGGACCTGCGCCGCGCGTTGTTTCAGCTCGAGGATGGCTACCGGGAGCCCCTGGTGCTGCAGGCGCTGATGGGATATTCGACCGAGGAGATCGCGCGCCACATGGGTCTCAAAGCGGGCGCGGTGCTGACGCGACTGTTTCGTGCCCGTCACCGGCTGCGCCAGATCCTGGCGGGCGACACGAACGCTCCACTGCCGGCGGCGCGTCTGGAAAGTACATGAACTGTCTCGACTATCGGCGGTGCATCGAGACCGAGCCTGGCCCGCTAACTCCGGAGATGCAGGTGCACGTGCAAGGCTGTGCAGCGTGCACCGCGTGGAGCGAGGAAGCGCAGGCCTTCGAGGCGCGCCTGAAACAGGCCTTGGCAGTCGACGTGCCACCCGCGAGGGCGCTGCCGCCCCTCTACGCGCTTCCCGCGCGCCGCTTCGCGCTGGCTGCGGGCATTCTTGCCGCGGTCGCGGTGGCGACCCTGGCGTGGCTCTCGTTCCCGCGCGACACGCTGGCGGCGGAGGTGGTCGCGCACGTCGAGGAGGAACCGCAATCGTGGGCAGCGCACACGGCGATCACGACCACGACTCTCGATGAAGTCCTGGAGCGCCCGAAGGTCAGTGCGCAGTTTGCCGACAGCGTCAGCTACGCGCGCACCTGCTGGTTTCGCGGCCATCTCGTGCCGCACTTGGTGGTGCGCGACGAGCACGGCGCAGTCACCGTGCTCATTCTTGGCGATGAACAGGTCTCCGGCAAAGTCTCCTTCAGCGAGCATGGAATGCGCGGCGTGATTCTGCCAGCAGCGCACGGCAGCATCGCCGTGCTGGCGCGCGGCGACCGGCAAGTGGACGCCGTTGCAGAAAAAATCCGTGAGGCACTCGGCTCGTGAGCGGGAAATCGGACCCTCCACATGCTCTCGCCACGGACGGGAAGACGCGCTGTCGCTGGGTCGGCAACGGCAACGAACTTTATTACCGCTATCACGATGAGGAATGGGGGGTGCCGGTGCGCGCTGACCGGCGCCATTTCGAGTTCCTGATTCTCGAGGGCGCACAGGCGGGTCTCAGCTGGTCGACAGTACTCAACAAGCGCCGCGCGTACCAGCGCGCCTTTGCGGACTTCGATTACGAGCAGGTGGCTCGTTTCAACTCGCGCAGCGTCACGCGCCTGCTCGGCGATGCGGGCATTATCCGCAACCGCGCCAAGATCCAAGCCACGATCGAGAATGCACGGCGTTTCATCGCGATCCGCGAGCAGTTCGGGAGCTTCGATCAGTATGTATGGCGCTTCGTGGGCGGTCGGCCGCGCCAGAACCGCTTTCGCCGCCACCGGCAAGTTCCGGCGACCAGCCGTGAATCGGACGCGTTGTCGAAGGACCTGAAGGAGCGCGGCCTGCGATTCGTCGGCTCGACGATCATCTATGCACACATGCAGGCGGTCGGCATGGTGAACGATCACCTGCTCGATTGCTTTCGCTACGACGAGTGCCAGGCGCTCGGCTGGTAAATCATTCCGGCACCAGCCAGTCGCAGCGTATGCCGCCGCCCTTGTGAGCACCGAAGCTGCGCCACATGTCGGGCAGGAGTTGACGCAGCGACTCGTCGAGCTTCCAGGGCGGATTCACGACGATCATCCCGGAGCCATTGAGCGCCACCTGTGAATCCTGCGGATAGAGGTTGAGCTCCGCGCACAGGATGCGACGCAGCCCGGAACGGGCGAGCTGAGCATGGAACTGCGTGATCGCGGCGCGCCGCTTGATGGGATACCAGATCGCGAAAATTCCTGTCGCCCAGCGCCGATGACTGTCGAGGAGCGCCTCCTGGACGCGCTCGAATTCCTTCTCTTCTTCGTAGCTCGGATCGATCAGCACCATCCCGCGACGTTCCGCTGGCGGCAGCAGGCCGCGCAGGGCCCTATAGCCGTCTTCGCCAAGTACGCTGGCATTCGGATGAGCGCTCACCGAGCGCGCGAGTGCGCGACGCTCGGTGGGCTCCAGCTCCACGAGTACTGCGCGGTCGGTGGACCTGATCAGGTGGGTAGCGAGGAGCGGTGAGCCCGGGTAGCGTTGCAGGCGGCCAGAGTTCGGATCACCGCCGAGGCGCAACACCAGCTCTACATAGTCGCGAATCGGCCCTTGGAGCAGCTCGCGGCTCTCGAGCAAACGTCCGATCCCGTCACGATATTCGGCCGTGGAGCGCGTTTCGCGACCATCGAGGGAATACTCGCCGCGCCCGGAGTGCGTTTCGATATAGACGAACTCACCCGGCTTGCGCAGCAACGCGTTCAGCATCTCGATCAGCACCAGGTGCTTCATCGCGTCGGCGAAATTGCCGGCATGATATGAATGTCGGTACTTCATTGACCCGGCGGATCATCGCCGACGTTAGAGAGTCAGGCAAAAGGATAATCATGCGACCGACAAGAACCAGCTTGAGCGCGCTCGCTCTCGGTGTGGCGGCAATGTCCGCTTGCAACGGAGCTCCTACGCAGGAACCGCCGGCCACGGGGACTGGTTCCGCACCACAGTCCCAGGCCCCGGCGCAGCCACCCGCGTTGCCGGCGGAGGATGAGGTCACGGAACACGCGCGCCAGGCACTGCGTAATGCGGGTGTGGAGGCGGGGGATTACAAGCTCGCAGCGCGCCGGCAAGCGCAATGGAACGATTCGAGTCTCGGCTGCCCGAAGCCGGGCCTGAGCTATCTGCAGGTCATAACGCATGGGGAGGTGCTGCGATTCACCGGACCGCGCGGCGCCTACGAGGTGCATGTCGCTGGCGGAAGCGCCGTGCTGTGCGCTCCCCGGGTGGTTGGAAATCCGAAACGCCCGGCGGGCAGCACGCCGGCGCGAAATCTCGACAAGGCGGTGCAGGATGCACGTGAAGACCTGCACTCGAAGCTCGGAGTCGCCGTCGATTCAGTACGCCTGGTTAGCGTCAGCCCGGCGGAGTGGCCGGATTCGAACCTCGGTTGTGCAGGCGTTGCGGCGGATGCCGGGCATGAGCGCGCGGTCGGCTACAAGCTGTTGCTGTCCGCGCGCGGCTCGCAGTACGTCTACCACACGGACCTGCAGCGCACGTTTGCCTGCCCGCCGATCGAATCGCAGTAATTTCCGACCCTGAAAAAAAGCAGGGCCACTTGCGTGGCCCTGCTGGTGCGTTATCGCACGATCGATCAGTGCTTCTTCTTCGGCTTCGAGTCGACCTGAATAGTGTCTTCCTGGTCGCCGGCCGGGTTGCCCGGGAAGATCCACAGCATCTTGCCCTTGCCGGAAGTCACGTTCGCACTGGCTTTTTCGCCCCTGGCGAGGCTGAAGCCGTTGAGGTCCACGACGATCTCGTTCGCCATGTCGACGGTCCCGGTCTGCACGTCCTGTGCACCCTGACGATCTGTCAGGGTCAGCGTGTAGTTGAAGCTGTCCGTCACCAGGCCACCGCCGGCGACTGCCGTGAACGGCAGGACCGCTACTCGATCGTTGAAGTCCCAGGTATCCACGATCCAGTCGAGGAACCCACCGGTCGCGTCGAACTGGGCAGTCAGGTAGTTGCCGATGATGGCCGGGCCATCCGGTGGCGGGGGCTGGAAAGTCGTCCAGTCCGCGGCCACCAGCTCCACGTCGTTAACCCCGTCCTTGTTCAGATCGAGCAGGAGGTCGACGGTGAGATTGGAGATGTGCTCCCAGGACTCATCGACCGTGACCGCAAACTCGAAGACTGGCAGGCCGAAGTAGCGATTCGGATCGCCGCGGCGCACGCCCAGCTTCGAAATGGAGCTGTACGTGTGCTTGGCGCCCTTGCCGCCACTGCCGACGAGCGTGAAGCCTTCGGCGAGGCCTACGGCCGGGCCCGTGTTGCGGATGTCGACCACTGCCTGCTTGCCTGAGGCGTTGACATTCGAGGCGGCATCGACGACGGCGAGGTAGCCGATGCGCAAGGTGTCCTTGCCATCGGTCAGCTCGCACCAGCCGTCGACTTCGGTCTGGCTGATCGAGGAGGTGTCGAACAAGTTGGCCGCCGCAGAAGCGAACGGATTGAAGAACAGATCGATGTCGACCTGGCGCGAGTCGCGTCCGCCGACCCACAGGAACTTGGGACAGAAGACGTTCACGCCCGCGTACGTCTGGTGCGGCACGTCCTTGCCGATGAACAGTCGCGGGAAGCGCGACATGTTGTGCACCCGGATGTCCTTGTCGACGTGAATCGGGAACTGGGGGTTGAGTCGACCGAACGACACGCCGCCGGGCGACGCATAGCTGGTGAGCGCTGCGGCTGCATCCACGCGAATCGCGCCGGTGCCCTGGCGAGCCAGGCTCGTGTCACCGGCCGGATTGACGTCCACAGTTGAGTTCTGCAGCAGCGCCTTGATTGCAGACGGCCGCAAATTCGGATGCAACTGGTGCAACAGCGCAGCCGCGCCCGCCGCATGCGGCGAAGCCATTGAAGTGCCGTCCAGCGCTGCACCGAGGTTGCCCGTGCCGACACCGGTCGACACGATGCCAGTACCTGGCGCCGACAGATCCGGCTTGAAGCCCTGTGCGCTGCTGCCCGGACCGCGGGAACTGAAAGTCGCGATCAGGTCGTCAGTGGCAGGATCCTTGATGGCTTCGAGCTTGACCTGGACGGTGCTGCTCGCATCGGCCGTGGCCACCGCGCCAATCGCCGCGCCGTCGGTGAAGCTGATCATCAACCCGGGCACAGTAATGGACGAGTCGAGTCCGCCCATCACGATCGGATCGATACGGGTCGCGTTGGCCCCGTCGTTGTACACGACCAGCGCCCGCGCCCCCGCGGCCTGCGCTGCCTGATACTTCACGATGAAGTTGCAGACACCGCGCACGATCAGCACCACGTGTCCGCTGACCGCCGCCGCGTTGTTCAGCGGTCCGCAGCCATTCAGCGGATCACCCTTCATCAGGGCATCGGTGATCGGCTGGTTGTCGCGGAAGCGCGCCGCACCGGCGCCTTCCAAGCTGGCCTTCGGGCCGGCGAGGTTCGCTGGTGCAAGTACGCTGGCGTGACCATTGCTCTGGCCCTTGGGAGTAATAGCCGCAGTCGAGATCGCCGCACGCGCGACTGCCGGCGCGCCCGTGATGTAGGGCGTGTTGCCTTCATTGCCGGCGGAAGAGACCACGATGATGCCGAGTTCCGCGGCGTTCTGCGATGAGATCGCAGAGGGATCTTCGGGCTCGCCGAACGGCGAACCCAGGCTCATGTTGATCACGTCGAGGTGATCGCGCATGTCGCCGTCATGGTTCGGGTCGAGCGCCCATTCGATGGCATCCGAGGTGAGGTTCGTGGAACCCGCTGTGTCGTTGAACACCTTGAGGGCGTAGAGCTTCGCTTCAGGAGCCACACCCGCGCCGATGCGTCCGGGCACGCCAATGCCGGCAATCGTCCCGGAGACATGGCTGCCATGGCCGTTGCCGTCGAGCGGATCGTCATCGGGTTGTGGAACGCTGGTGGGGTCGCGGGCGTCGTAGGTCGGACCTGCAAAATCGTGGCCGCCCACCACCTTTACTGTCGGGAAGGTGTTCGGCTCGATGGCATTCTTGTCGTTCGCGGCGTAGTCGGCCGCATTGCCGGCGCCACCCAGGTTCGCGTGCAAGTAATCGATACCGGTGTCGATGACACCGATCGTCACGCCTTCGCCTTTGACGCCGAGGTTAGCCCATACGTTGGGCGCGCCGATCGAGGGCACACTCTCGATGTTGTCAGGGACATGCTTTTCCACCGGGCCTACCGACAAGACGCCCGGAAGTTTGCGGATGCCGTCGATCGCGCTCGCCGGAACGACGACACGCAAGCCGTTGGCGCCGACGCGCAGATGAGACAGCTCTCGCGCCTGGTAGCCGGCGAGTTGCTGCCTGAAGCTTGCCTGCTGCGCATCGACGCGCGCGGCCTGGGCCTTCTGCGCTTCGCTGCTCGCCATCGCGCCGGTGGCATCCATCGATGCGATGTTGAGTTCGGCGACCGATGGCGTGTCGAGACGAACGAACACTTCCACTTCGGTCGATGGCGCGGTAGCCGGTCGGTTGAGACGTTCCGAGCTGAACGCCGTCGAGAGTGTACCCATGCCGAGGGCAGTGCCGAGCAATACGGCAACACCTCTGTGGCACAAGGCCTGAGATCGCTGCTTCATGGAATGCATCCCCTTAGAGTTCTGTTGAGGACAAGCGCAGGTGCTTGGAAGAGCCTGCTGTTGCGCCTCACCGTCTCCCGACGGTTCGGCCTTGTCTGTTGGTCTCGCGCGCGAAACTACTCCTCACATAGTGTGAATTCAATCCCACGCCGAGAGCAGTTCGTCCCCACTGGACATAATCACCGCGATCGCAGTTGCAATCGAAATCGCTGACAGCAGTCGCCAGCACAAACTGAACGTGATGCTGGATCGCGATGCTAAGTAGGCAGGATCAGCCGACCTTGCGTGCAGATGGGCGTTTTTGCACAACCTTCTTTTTTCTGGCGGGCGCGCGCTTGGCCTTCACCGCTGCCTTGGAGACCGCAGTTACCAATGGTTTACCGATCGCTTTCACCTTCGCGGTCGAACGTTTCGCGGTTTCGGCCCCGCGACTCATCGCGGCGGCGGGCGCTGCAGCCGCGGGCGCTGTGGCGGGCTCGGCTGGTGCCGCGGCCGCGGTCTTCTTCTTGCCAAAGCGGCCGCGCATTCCACGTCGCAGCGGCGCCTGGGCGAGAAGCTCGCGGCACTCATCGATAGTCAGCGTCTTTGGGTCGCGGTCCTTCGGGATCTTGGCGTTGCGTGTCTTGTCGGTGATGTACGGGCCATAGCGGCCGTTCAGTACCTGGATCCCCGCCTCGGGAAAATCGAGGATGATGCGATTCGCGTCGGCCACCCGTTTCATCTCGATGACGACCAGTGCGCGCGGCAATTCGATGGTGTAAGGATCGTCTTCCTTGAGTGACACATACTTCGCGCCGTACTTGATGTACGGACCGAAGCGGCCGACGTTGGCTTGCACCGGCTCACCCTGCGGCGTCTCGCCCAGTTGGCGCGGCAGCTGGAACAGCACCATCGCATCGGCGAGCGTGATGTGGTCCATCTTCTGACCCGGCCGCAGGCCTGCGAATCGCGGCTTCTCCTCGTCGTCCTTGGTGCCCATCTGCACGAAGGGACCGAAGCGCCCCATGCGCACGCTCACCGGCTTGCCCGAAGCAGCGTCGACGCCGAGGTCCCGGGCCTGCGCCACTTCCTCGCGCGTCACGTGCTTCTCGGTGTGCTCCACCTGGGCGATGAACGGTTTCCAGAACTGGTGCATGAGCGGCACCCAGTCCTCTTCGCCGCGCGAGATCGCGTCCAGCGCATCTTCCATGCGCGCCGTGAAACCGTACTCGACGTAGCGATGGAAGTTCTTGGTCAGGAATCGATTGACGATCTTGCCGATATCGGTGGGGATGAAGCGGCGGCTGTCCATCTCGACATACTCGCGATCCTTGAGGGTCGAGATGATCGACGCATAGGTCGAGGGCCGGCCGATGCCATGCTCCTCGAGCGCCTTGACGAGCGAGGCCTCGGAGTAGCGCGGCGGTGGCTCGGTGAAATGCTGTTCCGGTTTCACTTCGAGCAGCTTCACAGCGTCGCCGACCTGCATCGCCGGAAGAATGCGATCACTTTCATCCTGCGCGCTGTCGTCCACGTCCTCCTGATAGACCGCCATGTAGCCCGGCTTCACCAGCGTGGAGCCGTTGGCACGCAAGACATGGCGCTGCGGACCATCCGCGTCCGCGAGCATGTCGACCGCCACGGTATCGAACAACGCGTGACTCATCTGGCAGGCGATGGCGCGCTTCCAGATGAGCGCGTACAGGCGCAGCTGCTCCGGGTCCATCCGCCCTTCGAGTTCGGTGGGCGCCAGCGAGGGCGTCGTCGGACGAATCGCCTCGTGCGCCTCTTGGGCGTTCTTGGACTTGGTGCGATAGATGCGTATCTCTTCCGCGACGCTGTCGGCGCCATACATCTGGCTGATGGTCGCGCGAATTTCCTGCACCGCTTCGGCCGCGAGATTCACCGAGTCGGTACGCATGTAAGTGATCAGGCCGACGGCGCCGTCGCCGGTATCCACGCCCTCGTAGAGTTGCTGCGCCAGTCGCATGGTTCGCTGCGTGCCGAACCCCAGCTTGCGCGCCGCTTCCTGCTGCAAGGTCGAGGTGGTGAACGGCGGCGCCGGGTTGCGGCGACGCTGCTTGCGATCGATCTCCAGCACCGTGAGGTTGCCGCGCGCGGAGTTCTGCAGCGCCTGTTCGACCGCGTGCGCCTCAGTCGCATTCTGGAACGAGAACTGCTCGACCTTCTGGCCGGTGTATTCGACCAGCTTGAGCGGGAACTGCTGCGCGCTGTGCTCGCCTTGCGCCTCGATGCTCCAGTACTCGCGCGCCTTGAAGGCGGCGATTTCCTCCTCGCGCTCGCAGATCATGCGCAGCGCCGGGCTCTGCACGCGTCCCGCCGACAGCCCGCGCCGTACTTTCTTCCACAACAGCGGCGAGAGGTTGAAGCCGACCAGGTAGTCGAGCGCGCGCCGCGCCTGCTGGGCGTTGACCAGGTCGCGCGACAAATCGCGCGGTGCCTCGATCGCCCCGCGGATAGCGTTACGCGTGATCTCGTAGAAGGCGACACGGTGCACCTGCTTGCCGTTCAGATCGCCGCGCTCCTTCAGGATCTCCTGCAGGTGCCAGGCGATCGCTTCGCCTTCGCGGTCCGGATCGGTTGCCAGATACAGCGCCTTGGCCTTGCGCAGGGCGCGTGCAATCGCGTTGACGTGCCGTTCGTTGCGCTCGATCAGCTGGTACTGCATGCGGAAGTTGTGCTCGGGGTCCACCGCTCCTTCCTTGGGAACCAGGTCGCGCACGTGGCCGTACGAGGCCAGCACCTCGAAATCCTTGCCGAGATACTTCTTGATGGTCTTCGCCTTGGCCGGCGATTCCACGATGACCAGGTTTGCCGTCATGAGCTCGCGAAAAGTCGCAGTCCGTCAAAAAAATGAAACCGCGGACCAAGGCCGCGGTGCGTGAGTGGCAGGCGGTCCAGACGCCTCATGGCTCAATGAATCGCTTCAGTGCGCTCCTCGAACACCAGGTCTTCCATCCGCGCATAGGCCTGCTCCTGGCCGGGCTGGCTGAAGAGCACCATCAGCACCACCCACTTGACCTTCTCGATATCGATGTCGTCCGCGTCCAGCGCCATCAGGCGATCGATGACCAGCTCGCGCTGTCCGACCGACAGGATGCCGATGTGTTCCAGGTGCATGAGGTAGCCGCGGCAGTCGGTATCGAGGCGTAGTTGTTCGAAGCCGCTGAACACGCGGATCGCACGCTCGGTCGCGCGGTCCGATTCGCCATCCGGGGATTCTTTCAGGCTGTCGAGCCAGTGCAGCGCCCGGCTCACATCAGCGCCCTCGAAACCGGCATGCTCCAGTTCCTCCTTGAGCAGCGTACGATCCGGTCGCGGGTAGGGTTCCGCGTCGTCCATGTAGTTTTCGAAAAGATAGATGAGGATGTCGAGGACGCCTTCTTTCATTTCACCGCCTGGTAGGACTTCGGCAGTAGCGGCCGCCGGGACGGGCTTCGACCAGGCCCCTGAGCTCGAGGATGAGCAGCATCGAAGCGACTGCTTCGGGCTTGAGGCCGCTGCGCTCGATCAGGGCATCCAGCCCCAAGGCATCGAAGCCGAGCGCATCTAACAGGATTTCGTATTCTTTGTCCAATCCCGGCGCGCCGTTGTTTGCGTCCTGCGGCTCGGCAGCGCGCTCCGGAGCGCTCGCAACGGGCGTCTGCCAGTGCAGTTCCGAGAGAATATCGTCGGCCGTTTCAACCAGCTTGGCGCCGTCTCGAATCAGCCGATGACAGCCGCGCGACAAGGGATTGTGAATGGAGCCGGGGATGGCGAAGACTTCACGCCCCTGCTCGGTCGCGTAGCGCGCCGTGATCAGCGAGCCGCTCTGCCGCGCGGCTTCCACTACCAGGGTGCCGAGGCTCAAGCCGCTGATGATCCGGTTGCGTTGCGGGAAGTGTTCGCGTCGCGGCGCCGTGCCCGGGGGGAACTCCGAGACCAGAGCGCCGTGCGCCGCGATCGAGCGCGCCAGTTCGGCATGATGCTCCGGGTAAGTGATATCGAGACCGGTTCCGCACACCGCGATCGTCTCACGACCGACTGACAACGCGCCGCGATGGCCCGCGGCATCGATTCCTTCGGCCAGGCCACTCGTGATCGTGAGCCCGCAGCGGGCGAGGTGCGCGGCGAAATCAAATGCGGTTTCGCGGCCGCTGGCGGTCGGATTGCGACTCCCGACGAGGGCGAGTTGCGGTTGCGACAGCGTCGCTACCGAGCCGACCACGTACAAGGCCGGCGGCGCTCCGCCTGCATGGGCCAGCAGCGCTGGATATTGCGCAGAGGTGAGCGGAACCAGGTGCCGAGCCGGCGCGTCGAGCCAGGCGAGATCGGCGTCGATCAGCCTGGCATCGACGCTGCGCAGTTGCGTCCGGGCATGTTCCGTGAGCTCGAGCAGTTCCGGCTTGCGGCTCGACAGGCGCACGAGTTCCGCTGCGCTGGCGGCGGACTGCAGCCCGAGCGCGACACGTTCATGAGTCAGACCGGGAATCCTGAGCAGTGTCACCCAGGCGCGTAGTTCTTCTGCGGCTGCGTCCATGAAGCCATTCTCGGCGACATCCGTGTCGCCGAGACAGATGCTGTTGTTACGGGTTGGTAACCCGATCGAAATTGCGGATCGGGACTTCAGACTCCATCACCAGGCCGTAGCTGATGCGATCGTAAGTCTTGAAGACCATGAAGGTTCCCGCTTTCCAGTCCGGCAACTGCACGTTGCCACCGATGCCACCCGTACTGCTCACGCCGCGCGACTTCGGATCCTTGACGCGCGAACCCGCGTGATAGATGGCGAGCACATGCCCCGGCTCGAGACCGTGGCTGCTGCCGCGGTTGATCACCACGACCTGGTACTTGCCGACCATCGACAGGGCATTGACGATCGAAATGATCTGTCCATCCACCTTGCCTGCTGGCGGATGCGGAATGAAATCGAGCGGGGTGTCGAAGGTGCCCGGAAAGACCAGGTCGCCGTCGAGCGTTTCGCGCGTCGACTCGGTCAGCAGCAGCGTCGAGGGATCGCCCTGCTCGACCATGCGCGCGGCGCCCGTATAGACACCCTCATAGCCGACGAGGTGGTTGTCATCGGGGTCGACCAGCGGCGCGCCGACGTGAATGACGTTGAAGCGCGAGCCCGCTTCGCCGTCGAGCTTGCCCTTGGCGTAGATCGTGTTGCCGGTGGCAGCGGCGAGGTGCTGCTCGCGAGAGGCCACGACATAGGGCGAAGCCTTGGCCTCGCCTTTCTCCAGAACGCTCGGCTTCGACATGAACGCCGCGACGATCTCGTACGGGATCGCGGTGATGGCGCCCTGCAGCGGCTCGCCGCGCATGCGCGGACTCAGCTTGGCGCCAGCCCCACGCTCCAGGCGCAGCTCGGGTGTTCCATCCGCACCGTAGGCGAGGGTGAGCGTGTCGCCCGGGTATATAAGGTGTGGGTTCTCGACCTGCGGATTGACCTGCCAGATCTCCGGCCACAGCCAGGGGTCGCGCAGGAACGTCGAAGAGATGTCCCAGAGCGTGTCGCCCTTCTGGACGGTGTAAGTCTTCGGTGCATTGGCCGCGAGGACCGGACCGCTGGCCTGCTGATCGGCCGGCATCGGTGCGGTCTGGGCGGGAGCCGTCACCTCACTACCCGCCGCGGATGGCGCTGCGGGCATGCTGGCCGCAGGTTCGGCGGGCGGCGGCGGCTCAGCGGAGTCCTTTTTGGCGCCGGAGCTGGAACAGCCGACGATCAGCCCGGTCAACAGGATCAGGTGGATCGCCCGCGCACGCAGGGTCCGAGAGGTCTGCCAAAGCGTCAGCTCCATCCCAAGGCTCCTTCGAAGAGGGTGCGGTCCGGAAAAAGGCCCCGCTGTTATAATCTCAACGACCTAGCGTCGCAATCCTGAGAGAATGGTTTAAGAATTCGGTCGCACTTTTGACATTTTCCGGCGCCCTTGACCCTCGAAATTCACCCTATCGCAGCTCGCTCCTGCCGGGTGAGCGGCATTTGTAGAGCAGTTGTCCGATTACTGGCTGAGATCCATGTCCCGACTCACGATCCTCGAATACCCCGATTCGCGGCTGCGTACGAAGGCCCAGCCGGTCAAGTCCTTTGATGCTGCACTGCGGCAACTCGTTGCGGACATGCTGGAAACCATGTACGGCGCCCCCGGCGTCGGCCTCGCGGCCACCCAGGTCGATGTCCATCAGCGCCTGCTGGTCGCGGATGTTTCCGAAGTCCATGACCGGCCCCAGGTGCTGGTCAACCCCGAGATCCTGAGCAAGGAGGGAGTCGCAATACGCGAAGAGGGCTGCCTGTCGGTGCCCGGGATCTTCGACGAAGTCGAGCGCGCCGCCCGCATCAGGGTCAGGGCGCAAAACGTCGAGGGGCAGCAGTTCGAACTGGACACCGACGGCCTGCTGGCAGTGTGCATCCAGCACGAGATCGATCATCTCGACGGCAAGCTCTTCGTCGATTACCTCTCCGAGCTCAAGCGACAGCGCATCCGCAAGAGACTCGAGAAAGACCGCAAGCAGCGCTCCTCGGGGACGTCGTCCGAGTCGCGGCCGCGTGTCCCGGCCATCTGAAGGCGTCTCTTCCCGGCCCGTGTGAGTGATCCTCTGCGCCTGGTGTTTGCGGGCACACCCAGGTTTGCCGTACCGGCGCTCGAAGCCCTGTCGCGCAGCCGGCATCGCGTAACCGGCGTACTGACGCGACCCGACAAGCCCGCGGGCCGCGGCCAGCTACTGAGCGAAAGCGCCGTGAAGACTGCGGCAAGACAGCTGAACGTTCCCATCGTGCAGCCCGACCGACCACAGGACCCCGATGCCTTGCGAGCGCTCGACCCGCAGCCTCCGGATGCAATCGTGGTCGCCGCCTACGGGGTGCTGTTGCCCAAGGCGTTGCTCGACTGGCCCCGCCATGGGTGCGTCAACATTCACGCGTCGTTACTGCCGCACTGGCGCGGGGCGGCACCGATTCAGCGCGCACTGCTCGCGGGCGACGTGCAGGGCGGTATCTCCATCATGCGGATGGAACCGACCCTGGATACAGGACCGGTATATCTCCGTAAGAGTCTCGACATCGAGCCCAACGAGACGGGCGCGAGTCTGCACGACCGGCTGGCGGCACTCGGCGCCGACGCGATCGTGGAGGCAATCGATGCCATCGCAGCCGGCACTGCCATCGCCCAGCCCCAGGCGGGGCCGGCGAGCTATGCCCACCGCATCGAGAAAGCCGAGGCGCGCATCGACTGGTCGCAGCCAGCCATTCAGATCGAGCGCCAGGTGCGCGCGTTCAATCCATGGCCGATCGCCGAGACTTCATGGCGTGGCCAGAGACTGCGAATCTGGGCCGCACGTGCCGGGCACGTTGCGCACGATGCTCGCCCCGGAGCACTACTCGACTCTTCTGCTGCCCTCGTCGCCTGCGGCGACGGAGCGCTCGCGCTCGATATAGTTCAGCTGCCGGGCCGGCGGCCGCTGCCGGTGCGCGAGTTTCTTCTCGCCCGCGACCTGCGGGGCGAGACGCTCGGCGAGTGACCGGCGGCGCAAGCATGGCCCACGAGCGAGCGACAGCGAAATTAACGCGGCTGAGTACGGCGGCTCTGCTCGCTGCGGCGGCGCGCACCGTAACGGCGGTGAGTGCGAGTGGCCAATCGCTTGACGATGCCCTGGCCCGCACCGCGGCTACGCTCGGCAATGCAAGTGATGTCGCCGTCGTGCAGGCGCTCGCGTACGGCACCGTGCGCTGGTACCCACGCATTGATTACTGGCTGACACAGCTGCTGGCGCAGGGAGCGAAGCCAAAACCAGCCTTGCGCGCCCTGCTCGCAGTCGGCCTGCATCAACTCGCGTTCTCGAGTCATCCGCCGCATGCCGTCGTCGACCAGGCGGTCGATGGCGCCCGCGAGCTCGGCGAGCCGCGCGGCGCGGGCCTGGTCAATGCGGTCCTGCGACGCTTTCTGCGCGAACGCCAACGACTCACCGCTGCGGCGGACGAGTCCGCTCCGGCGCGTTTCGCGCACCCGGCGTGGCTGATCGAACAGATCCGGGGCGACTGGCCGGATCAGTGGACGCAGATCCTCGACGCCAACAACCAGGCGCCCCCGATGTGGTTGCGCGTCAATCGCCGTCAAGCTTCTGGCGCGCAGTACCTGGAGATCCTGAAGCGCGCATCGATAGGGGCACAGCCCGGCAACCACTCGGCCGACTCAGTGCTCCTCGAGGTTCCCGTCCCGGTCGCAGCTCTGCCCGGATTCGAAAGCGGCGTCGCATCCGTGCAGGATGCGGGGGCACAACTCGCAGCGGATCTGCTCGCGGTGAGCGATGGGATGCGGGTGCTGGATGCCTGTGCTGCGCCAGGGGGCAAGACCTGTCAGCTGCTGGAGCGGGCTGATCTCGACCTGGTAGCCGTTGATCGCTCGGCGGAGCGGCTCGAACAGCTGCGGGACAACCTCGCGCGACTGCGCCTCACGGCCACGGTGATCGCGAGCGATGCTGCCGACACCGCGCTCTGGTGGGATGGACGCCGGTTCGAGCGCATTCTGCTCGATGCGCCGTGCACCGCAAGCGGCGTGATTCGCCGTCATCCCGACGTGAAGCTGTTGCGGCGCGCGACCGACATCGAAGCCATGCGTCATGAACAGCTGCGACTATTGCGTGCGCTGTGGCCGCTGCTGTCCGATGGCGGACGCCTGCTGTACGTCACCTGCTCGGTACTGCGAGCCGAGAACGAGCAGGTCATCACGTCGTTTCTCGCCGAGGAGCCCGCTGCAATCTCGGTCCCCATTCCAGAGGGGTTCGCCCCACATGACGTGCGTATGCATTGCGAGACCGGAGTCCAGATCCTGCCCGGAGCAGCGGGTATGGACGGCTTCTATTATGCTTGCGTGGAAAAGCGCCGCTCCGGAGCGTCCGCAGGGAACCCTTCCGCTTGATCGAACTCCGTCTACCCGCAGTCCCACGAGCGGCGGTCCGGCAGGGCGGATGACGTCTCACTGACATGCGTTCAGCGCGCCCAATCCTGCGTTCGCGTATCTGGCTGCTGCTGCTCCTGGCCGGCTCGCAGCCGAGCCTGACAGGCCGTGCCTGGGCGGAAGCGGCTCCCGAGCTTGGAGTTCGCACCGCCTACGTGCAGCTGGTCGCCGGTGTGTACCTGCTCAATGCACGCCTGCAATTGCCGTTGAGCAACCGGGTGCGGACGGCGCTCAACGACGGCGTGCCCTTGTCGCTGGTGCTGGAACTGGACGTGTCACGCGCCCGCCACTACTGGCTCGACGAAAGCGTTGCCTCGCTGCGCCAGGAATATCAGCTCCAGTACCAAGCCGTGAGCGAGCGCTATGTGGTGCGCAGTGTGAACAGCGGCGAGCAAGTGTCGTTTCCCGATCTCGACTCCGCGCTCGACCAGCTCGCGCGCGTCAGCAGCCTGCCGGTGCTCGATGAAGCGCTGATCCGCCGCGGCTACCGTCACGAGTTCAGCCTGCGCGCCACCTTGAACCTCGGAGACCTGCCGGACACGTTGCGTGTGTTGATGTTCTGGACCAATGACTACCATCGCGTCAGTGAGTGGTACACATGGCCACTGCTGCAATAAAGAAATACGGCGGCTATGCGCTCGTCGGGCTCGGCGCCGCGCTGTGGCTGGCGGCACTGTTCATGCTCGCCAAGACGGCGCAGAACTCGGCTCAGTTCGGGCGCCTGCACCCGTGGATCCTGCTGATCAATGCGGTCGGCGTCGTGGTGCTCCTGGTGCTGCTCACTGCCAAGCTCACCCAGCTGGTGCGCGACTACCGCCGGCACGTCATCGGCTCGCGCCTCAAGCTGCGCACCGTGGCGATCTTTGGCGCGCTCGTGATCCCGCCACTGCTGATCGTCTACTACTTCGCGCTCGAGTTCCTGAATCGCGGCATCGACAGCTGGTTCGATGTCGACGTCAAACAGGGCTTGAACGAGGCACTGATGCTGAGCCGCGCGGTGCTCGACCTGAACCGGCGCGAGTACCTGGATGCGACCGAAACACTCGCGCAGGACCTGGAGCTGACTCCGGAACACGATCTGATCCGGCGTCTCGACACCGAACGGCGTGCGAACGGCGCACTCGAAATCACCTTGCTCGGCCAGCATGGGCGCATCATCGCCACCAGCAGCAGTCGACCGGCCGAGAGCATTCCGCAGCGTCCTTCCGAGGAAGCGATGCTCCAGGTCCGGCAAGGGCGTCCCTACGTCAGCCTGGAGCCGGTGCCTGGCGGCGGATACATCATTCGGACCGCGGCGCCTCTCGGAGCCAATTCACCGGGCGATGAGGCGCGCGCTCTGCTCGCCGTGTTCCCGGTACCCGAGCGCCTGGGAGCGCTGGCCGACACCGTGCAGCGTGCGCACACGCAGTACGGGGAGCTCTCGTACCTGCGCGAACCTCTCAAGTACAGCTTCCGCCTGACTCTGACACTGGTGCTGCTGCTGTCATTGCTCGCAGCGGTGTACGGCGCATTCTTCTCGGCGCAACGCCTGGTGAAGCCCATCCAGGACCTGGCAGCCGGAACGCGTGCCGTGGGCAAAGGTGATTTCGACACGCGTCTGCCGCTCTCGTCGCGCGACGAAATGGGATTCCTGGTGCATTCCTTCAACGACATGACGAAGCGCCTGGCGCGCGCCCGCGCCGAAGCGCGCAGCAGCCAGCAGGCGGTCGAGAGCGAGCGCGCCAACCTGGCGATCATCCTCGCGCGTCTGTCCACGGGCGTAGTCTCCCTCGAGCCCGACATGAAGATCCGCGTCGCCAACCAGGCCGCGAGCAGCATCCTGGGCGTCGACCTGGAATCCGCAACCGGCAAGACGCTCGCCGAGATCACGAGCGGCGACAACCTGCTGTCGCAGTTCGTCGCTGCGTTGCAGGCGAGGTTCGCCGCCGGCCAGACAGACTGGCGCGAGCAACTCGAGCTGCGCGGCGAGAGCGGCCGCCGCGTGCTGATGTGTGCGTGCACTGCCTTGCCCGGCGGCGAAGGCGAGCCAGGAGGTCACGTCGTAGTGTTCGACGACATCACGGTCATGTTGCAGGCGCAGCGCGATGCCGCCTGGGGCGAGGTGGCGCGGCGGCTCGCGCACGAGATCAAGAACCCGCTCACGCCGATCCAGCTCTCGGCCGAACGCATGCAGCGGCGTTTTCTCGGCAGCATGGCGGAGCAGGACGCGCGCGTGCTGGAGCGTGCCACGCACACGATCGTGCAGCAGGTCGAGGCCATGAAACAGATGGTGAACGCGTTCAGCGAATATGCGCGCGCGCCCGAGATGACGCTGGCGACGTTCGACCTGAACCAGCTGGTGCAGGAAGTCACCGACCTGTACCGGGCGCAGGATAGTTCCGTGCAGCTCAAGCTCGACCTCGATCGGGAGCTGCCGGTGCTCGAGGCGGACCGCGGCCGCGTGCGCCAGATCCTCAACAACCTGATCACCAACTCGATGGAAGCGCTCGAGGGTCGCGAGGGCGCGCAGATCGAGATCACCACGCATCGCGAGACCGCGGCCACGGGGCCGCTGATCCAGATCAGTGTCGCCGACAACGGGCCGGGCTTCGCGCCCGACATCATCGGCCAGGCATTCGATCCCTATGTCACCAGCAAGCCCAAAGGTACCGGTCTCGGGCTCGCCATCGTCAAGAAGATCGTCGAAGAGCATGGCGGGCGCATCGAAGCCGAGAATCGGCGCAGTGGCGGTGCGCGGGTGCGCGTCACGCTGCCGGCCGATGAGCGGGCCCGGGTCGGTGTCCTGTCGCGAGATGCCCGCAAGGGCGAAATGAGGAGGGAGCGCGCATGAACTCACCGCGCATTCTGATCATCGACGACGAAGCCGACATCCGCAGTCTCCTGCGCGAGATTCTCTCCGAGGAAGGCTACGAGGTCGATGTTGCCGCCGATGCTGCCCAGGCGCGCGCCTCGCGGGCGCGTCAGAACCCCGATCTCGTCCTGCTCGACATCTGGATGCCGGATACCGACGGAATCACGCTGCTGCGCGAGTGGTCGCGAGGCCCCGCGATGGTCGACTGCCCGGTGGTGATGATGTCCGGGCACGGCACGGTGGAAACCGCCGTCGAAGCGACGCGCCTCGGCGCGTTCGATTTCGTGGAGAAGCCGCTGTCCCTGGCGAAGTTGTTGCGCACCGTGGAGCGCGCACTCGATGCCGGGCGCCAGAAGCGCCAGGGCACGCGCAATCTCCTCCCGCCGCCGATCGCCCCGATAGGCAGAAGCCGCGCGATGCAACTCATCCGCGAGCAGGTCCAGCAGGTCGCCCCGCACGACGCTCCGATCCTGCTGCTCGGTGAGTCCGGCTCGGGGCGCGAGGCGTTCGCGCGCTATGTGCATTCGCTGAGTACCCGCAGCAACCGGCCCTTCGTGGTCGCGGTCGCCGGCAGCCTCGACGAAGAAGCCGCGGCAGCGATCCTGCGCGGACGCGAGTCGGCGGGGTCGGTTGGGCCCGGCTTGTATGAGCAGGCCGAAGGCGGGACGTTGTACATCAACGGACTCGAAGACCTGTTGCTGCCGGTGCAGCGCCTGCTCCTCGCGGACCTCGAGAGCGGCAGCTACACGCGTGTCGGTGCCAATACCTCGCGGCCCCTGGGTGTGCGCTTGCTGACCTCGGCGCAACCTGGATTCGAAACCCGCGGCGCTCCCGAACCGTTCCGGCGCGACCTGCTGTCGCATCTCAACGTGGTGATGCTGCGCGTGCCGCCGCTGCGTGAGTACGCGGAGGATGTCCCTGAGCTGCTGCGCTACTACGTCGACCGCTTCGTCGACGATGCGAGCCTGCCCTTTCGCCGTTTCAGCGTCGCGGCGCAGAACCGCCTGCGCAATTATCCCTGGCCGGGCAACATCCACGAGCTCAAGAACCTGGTGCAACGTCTGCTGATCCTCAAGGGTGGCGAGGAGATCGGTCTCGATGAGATCGAGCGTGAACTTGCCACACAGCTGCCGGTGAACGAGCCGCTGGTCAAGCAGGACCTGCTGGCGTTGCCGCTGCGCGAGGCTCGCGAGCAGTTCGAGCGCGCGTACCTGCAGCAGCAGCTCCTGATCTGCAACGGCAAGGTTGGGCAGCTCGCCAAGCGTGTGGGCATGGAACGCACCCACCTGTACCGCAAGCTGCGCTCGCTCGGCGTGGACTTCCGCAACATCACTGAAGACTGAATGGACCTGCGACATGAAGCCGAAGCGTCCGCTGTCATCACGGCCCTGTACACATACCCGGTGAAAGGATGCCGGGGCATCTCCCATAGCGCGCAAGCCTTGACGCACACGGGCCTCGCCTGGGATCGGCATTGGATGTTCATTTCCACGGCGGGACTGTTCCTGACCCAGCGCGAATGCCCGCGTCTCGCTTGTGTCGAAGTCGAGGTCGAGACGCACGAACTCGTGCTGCGAGCGCAGGGACACGGCGAATTACGCTGTCCCATCGAAAGCGATGGACCGCGCGTTGAAGTGAAAGTCTGGCGCGACCACTGTTACGCGCAGGTCAACAGCGTCGACACGCGCGACTGGCTCGAAGCGGTCACGGGGACGCGGGGTCAGCTCATCCGCTCGCTGCCCGGCGACGAACGTATCAGCGAGCGTCGCTTCACCGGGGAGCAGGTGGGTCGCCTGCGTTTCGCGGACGGCTACGCGGTGCTGCTCACCAACGAAGGCTCGCTCGATGACCTGAACGCTCGCCTCGAGAGCCCGTTGTCGATGGGCCGCTTTCGGCCCAACGTCGTGCTGAGCGGGCTGCCGGCGTTTGCCGAGGACGACGTCGAGCGCATTCGCATCGGCAATGTGGAGTTGCGCTGCGTGAAACCTTGTCTGCGCTGCATCGTCACGACCACCGACCAGAGCACGGGCGAGCGCCAGGGCGCCGAGCCGCTCAACACGCTTGGGGACTATCGCTGGCTGGATTCGCTGCGCGGCGCCGCGTTCGGCATGAACGCGATCGTCGTCAGCGGCGAGGGCGAATCGCTGCGCGTCGGCGATCGACCGCAGATCGACTGGCGCGAGCCTGGCGCGCCGCGACCCTGGTAGATCGCGGCGACTAGTTGCCGCTAGTCTCGGCGGGCTGTGACGCGAACAGCGCCTGGTTTTCCTTCAGCCACTTCATCGCCATCTCGACCCGCTCGCGCCCGCTCGGGTGATCGAAGAACAGCAGCTCCTCGAGCTTCGAGGGCTCGAGCTTGCGGTAGGCGCCGAGGCGCATCGCCGAGGTCGCAAAACCGTAGGGTTCGCGCGCTGCGTTGAGGCCGAACAGGTCCGCTTCGGATTCGAAGGTGTAGGTAAACCGATTGACGAAGGGTGTGACGAGAAAGAAGTAGACGCTCAGCACCAGGAGGGCAAAGGGCAGGCCCGCCGGATCAGGCCGGCCCTTGATGCCGAGCCGCGCTCCCCAGGCGGGCAGCATGCGCTCGAATGCGTTGTGCAGCAGCAGGAAGCCCACACCGAACACGACCGTAAAGAAGATCGTGCCGATGATTTGATGGTGCAGCACGTAGTGGCCCATCTCGTGGCCCATGACCGATTTGATCTCCGGGAGCGAGGTGCGGTTCAGGAGATTGTCGTTGAGGCTGACGCGGGTGGTGCCGAACAGCCCGCTGACATTGGCGCTCACACGCTTGGTCTGCTTCGAGGCGTCGAACCACATCACGTTGTCGACCGGTACCTGGTTGGCGTGCGCCAGCGACAGCACGGCTTCGCGGACCGGCCCCTCTTCCAGCGGCTTGTAGTCATTGAACAAGGGCAGCAGGAAGACCGGTGTGATCAGCAAGAAGAACATCATGAACAGGAACATGAAGCCCGTGGCCCACAGCCACGCCCGCTCGCTCGCCCGGCGCACGAGTGCATAGATGCCGCTCAGCACGATGATGCCGAGCACCGTGAGCGCGAACAGGTTCTTGACCTGGTCCCAAAGCCAGCCCCAGAGGTCCTGGTTCGACATTCCATACAAATGCTCGCGGAAGAAATCGGTGTACCAGCTCAGAGGCAGTGTCAGCAGCCAGAACAGGGGCGCGAACATGCCCACGAACAGGGCTGTCTGCAGCATCGGCCGTTTGCTGACGCGCTCCGCGAGGGCTCTCATGCGCACCGACCAGCCCCGCCAGAGAATCAGGACCAGTACGCCGGCGGAGTAGAGAAACTGCCACAGCTGCAGCCAATAGCCGCCTTCGAAGTAGGCATCGGAGCGCGCGCGTTGCTCCGGGTCGAGCATCGCCAGGTAGGCTTCCGTGGCGCGTTCGACGTCGAATGCCGGTCCGGGCCGTGCTACGTCGGGGATGTAAGTACCGGGGGGCAGCTCAGGAGCCACCTCCTTGGCGAGCGAGATTCCAGCACATAGAAAGATGAGTAACGCACCGACGAGCGTCAGCAGGCACTTGCGGCTGGTCATGTCTGTTTCCCCGGGGCGCCCTTATGAGGACGCGCGTTTTGTTGGCGTTGTGTGGGATCGCGGGCCATGCGGAGCACGCGCAGCCTGCCACAGGCTGGGAGCAGGTCCAAGTACGGAGGGACGAACGTAGAGCCGGTAGAATCGGGAAACAATCCGGCAACAGCCTCGGTCTACTGTCGGGCTTCGACCAGCAAACCACTCCCCAGGGAGAGAACCCATGAGCAATGCCAGAGCTTCCCAGATCGCGCTTGCGGCTGCCGCGGCCGTGATGTTTGCCGCAGGGGCAATCAGCACTGCGGCCGCTGCCGAAGAAGCCAAGGTGAAATGCGAGGGCGTCAACAGCTGCAAGGGCACGTCGAGCTGTGCCTCGGCGGAGAGCTCCTGCAAAGGTCAGAACGACTGCGCCGGCCATGGCTGGCTCGAAATGACCAAGGCGGACTGCGACGCTGCCAAGGAGAAAATGGAGAAGGAGAAGGCCGGCAAATCCTGACCGAGTTCGGGCCTCGATGTATCCGTCCCTGGGGTTCGGCCTCGGCTTGCGTACCCAGCACTACGAAGCGGTGC
>DASQOO010000117.1:0-2152 GCA_035644435.1 Steroidobacteraceae bacterium
TTATCTGCGTTTAGCGGGCGCTTGTGCCGACGCTCGAGGTGCGGAAAGTGAGTACTGGTCACTGTACTCGCTGAAGACCACGTTGACCGGCTCGCCCTCGGCACCGGTCAGCTGCCCCGCCCGGGTATTTTCGACCACTGCGGCGAGGCGAGCGGCGCTCGTTGACCGCGTGCGCGCCCTGCGTGCAGCGGGGCACGCAGTGCTCGTTGCTGTGCGCACTCACGCCGAAGGGCAGGCGCTGATGCAGGAGCTGGCAGCGGCCGGGATCGGGCCCGGCATCCTGCAGGGGGCAAGCAACGAGGCGGATTTGAAGGTGCTCGAGCATCTTGATGAGCCCGGCGCCGTCCTGCTCGTTCTGCACCCGGCGGAGCGCAACGTTGCGCGTGCCACTGGCCGGGCGCCCCTTGATGTTGTCGTCGCAGAACTGCACCACGCGCAACGCCAGATCGAGCGGATCTGCCGTGCGTTTGCAGCGGACACGTGCGAGATCATGCTCGCGCTCGAGGATGAGGGCGTGGCGACTCAACTCGGCTCGCTGGTAACGACGCTGGCGCGCCGCGGAGTGGGTGAGGCTGGTGAGTGCCCTGCTGGGCACTCGCGTTGGCTCGCGGTCTACGCCCAGCGCGGTATCGAGCGCGCGTGCGTCCTGATGCGGCAGGACGTGATTGCGCGCGATCGGCAACTGGACGATCTCCTCGCGTTCTCCGGGAGGCGCGAGTAGCGGGGCGTGCTGTTGATCCGGCGTCCAGCCAGGAGCAGCGTCAGTTGAACTGCACCTTGCAGCGCACGCCGGCAGGGACAGCACGGTTGCGGTTCGGCAACTCGAGGCGTACGCCAAAGGTGCCGCTCGCCGCGTCGACTACGCGATCGACGATCTTGACCACCGTCTCGTGGCGCCCACCGACTGGCTGCTCCGGCATGACCGTCGCCCGCTGTCCCGGCTTGACGCTGCCGTAGAGGCTCACCGGCAGGATGACTTCGACGTGCAGGGGATCGAGCTCGGCGAGCTTGAGGATCGGGTCCTTGAAGGTGATGGCACCGAACTCGCCGGGTTTCAGCAGCACCTCGACCACGACGCCGGAGAATGGGCTGCGGATTGTGCGCAGCGCCAGCACTTCCGCGGCGCGCTTCGCCTCAAACCCGGCAATTTTCTGGTTCTCGTGGGCGCGGCGCAGCTCTTCCCCCGCGAGCTTATGCTCCGCTTCCGCTTCGTCTCGCGCATTGACGGATATGAAATTCTGCTTGACCAGCTCCTCGGCGCGACGCAGCTTCTTGAGGGAAATATCCACCCGCGCTTCTGCGGCCTTGATTTCGCCCACCGCCTGAGCGCGGGACTGTGCCAAGGCGAGCGCGGCGTTCTCCGGGCCCGACCCCAGCGTGACGAGAATCTGCCCTTTGGTCACCGAGTCCCCGCGCCTGACCCGCACCGACTCGATCATGGCCTCGACCGGGCTGCGGACCTCGATGTTTTGCCGCGCTTCGATCATGCAGTCGTGCTCGGCAGCCGCGACAAGCACCGGAGCGGCGAGGATCAGGGCGGCACAGGTCAGCTTTTTGGGTAGAACGAGCATTTTAAGGCCGGGGTTAGCGCTGCGGGAAACGCGAGGCGGGAGATTATAGCCCGCCGACCAGGATTCTGCCGATGACCGCTCCGCGAAAAGGCGCATGGATGCGGCGCGCTAGCCGGTGACAGGCTGACCCTGCGCGTGCAGCGCCTGCACGTATGCAGTGTGATCGATCGCGGTAGCGAGGTGCTTCCGGCGCAGCTCTTCCAGGTGCTTCGCGTAGGCGGCGGCCTGCCGGGGGTCGACGAAATGCCGCGTGGCAGTACCGGATTCGAACGGAAACTTCATGCCCGCCAGTATGTAGAGCTGCGAGCCGTGACCGAAAAACTGCAGTCCGCCACGATCGTCGAACAGGCTTGGCAGGCGGTATTTCCACAGGGCCAGCTGCTGCTGCAGGACATCGGGGATGTTCTGGTGGTTCTTGTTCGCGCGCCAGAACGGGGTGTCTTCACGCCGGGTCAGGCAGTAGTGCAGCACGATGAAGCGCATGGTCTCGTCGTAAAGCCCCGCCATCTGCCGGTTGTAGGTGTTCGCCAGCGACTCGGAGTAGGCCACTTCCGGGAAGTTGTCGAACAGCAGCTTGATGC
>DASQOO010000118.1:0-9501 GCA_035644435.1 Steroidobacteraceae bacterium
TTGCGCGCGGCGATGTCCGAGGCATGGAGAAATGCCGTGCGCGCCAGCCCGATCTCGATGAATGCCGCCTGCATTCCCGGCAGCACGCGCGACACGCGGCCCTTGTAGATGTTGCCGGTCAGCCCGCGACGACTCGCGCGCTCGATGAACACCTCCTGCAGCACGCCGTTCTCGAGCACCGCGGCACGCGACTCCCGCGGCGTCGCGTTCACGAGGATTTCGGCAGTCATTACCGGCGAGGCGTTTGCATCCATATATCGAATCCCGCGCGCTGCAACAGGTCAGCGGTTTCAAAAAGCGGCAGCCCCATTACGCCGGAGTAGCTTCCGCTCAGGTGCGCGATCAACACCGCTCCATGGCCCTGCACAGCATACGCGCCCGCCTTGTCGGCAGGCTCGCCGGTGCTCCAGTACCGTTCAGACTCACCAGGCAGGAGCGCTCTGAAGGTCACCAGGCTCACACTCAGGCGGTGATCCAACCCGGCCGGTGTGCGCAGGGCCACCGCCGTCAACACTTCATGGGTGCGGCCCGACAACCGCGCCAGCATCATGGAACCCTCCGTTTGATCGCGCGGCTTGCCAAAAATTTCGCCCTCGACCACCACCGCGGTATCGGCCGCCAATACCGCTACCCCTGCCGGCACGCCGATTCGGGACCAGCCGGCTTCGGCTTTGTCGCGCGCCACTCTCAGGACGTAATCGCGAGGCGCCTCACCCGGTTGACGGGTCTCGTCGACATCCACCGGATGGACCGTGCAAGGCACCCCGATCTGCTCGAGAAGCGCGCGGCGGCGCGGTGATGCGGAGGCGAGATGAAGAAGTCCGGCAGACATGGCCGGTGGGATCCTATTTGCCTTGCCACCCAATCGCTTGGGCGAACAATCCTGAAACTGCGGGAGATGCGCGCAGGATAGCATCCTGAACGCGTGGCGATGAACGAGATGTGAACGCCGCGGGGAGACCCCGGGCAGATCGGCGCCCGGCTGTCAGCTCATCCCTTGCCCTGGCCGAACAGTTTCGACCAGAGCGAGGAGTTCTTGGGCAGGCGGCGGATCGCGCTCTGCGACAGCGCGACCTGGCGCGCTTCCTCGTACAGCGCCTCTCCCAGCGTCTTGTGACGTCCGGTCGGAGAGCTATCGCTCGAGCCGCGCTTGCGAACCGGCGTCTTCGCATCGGCGTCGTCAGCGGATCCATGGGCGGGGGTCGCAGGGCTGCTCGCGCCCGGCGCGGGCGTTCGCTGGGCAGGCGCACTTGAAGCGTCGGCTTCAGCCGGTCTCTCAACTTTCGCCCTGCGCTCGCAGAAGCGCTCGTGCTCTGCGATGCTCACGCGCTTCACGGCCGCGCCCTCGAAAAAGGTGCGCAGGTATCCTGCGACTGCCTGTGCCGAGCCCTCCGCCGAGAAGAAGCCAAGTCGCAGGCTATGCATGAACTTCGCCTGGTCGATGCCGGAAATCGAGTACAAGCGGTATTCATCGAAGATGTCGATGTGCGGAAGCGATTCGACCTTGACCTGTTCTTCGGACAGGGCGAGCTGCACGGCGAACCATTTCGATTGACTGTCGTCGGTGAGCTCGAGCGGAGTCAGGGCGCGCAGCGTCTGCGTGCTGTCCATGTCCTCGATCGGCGCATCGAAGACGACCACCGGACGTCTCATCTCCGGCACCGCCGGGGCCGGCGTCTTCGCCGCTTCAACCGGTCGCGACTTGACCTTGAATATGCTGTCGGCGGGCAGCGGCGCAGGTGAGCTCTCGGGCGCGCGCGTTGCTGCGCGCCTCGGTGCCGCGGGGGACATGGGTGTGGCTTCCGCCGCGCTGACCGCAGGCTTCGATGGCGGCTGTTCGTGGCGGATCGGAATCACCGCCGCGACAGTGACTTCCTCGATGATGTCGCTGAGCACGGGCACCGAGGCGGGTTGCGGTTCAAGTTCGAGCTCGAGTTCCACCGCAGGTTTCTTCGACGTGTCCCGCGTCCTTTGCGGCGCGTCGGTGGGAGACATGATTGCATCGAGTTCCGATTCGATCCGCGCGCTCATGGCGCCCACTGAAGAGTCTGGCTCGGCGTTCGGAGCCTGCGGCGGCTGGGTGGCGTCACTGCGAGCGACAGGCGTGCCCGACTGCGATGCTGATGCGGTCTTTGGCTCCGGCGCTGGAGCCGGCGCTTGCGGCGCGATGTTTACCGGAGGCGGAGGCGCGAGGTTTGCTGGAGCCCGGGGCGCAGCTTGAGGCGCGACTTTTGCCGGCACGCTCGGCGCGTGCCCGCGCTTGACCCGGGCTTCTGATTTCGAGCGTGGCGAAACGGGTCGCGCGACAGGCAGTGGTTGCGTCAACAGGGCAATGATCTCGTGCGCCGAAATCGTCGGAGCCTCGGTCTCAGCGGCGCGCGCCTTGGTCTCGGCCTTCTTGTGCTTCGGAGGCTCGGAAACTTTTGCTTTCGGAGCAGCGGGCCATTCCTTCGGGGCAGTGGCGAGCTCTTCCTTCGGGGCTTCGACAATCGCGGCCGGTTGGCTGGCAGGCTTCTCCTGCACGGGGCTCGCATCGGGTGATTCCAGTGCCAGCACTTCGACTGTCGGCGTATCGTCGTCCGACGGCGTCTTGTCATCGAAGATGCGATCGATGAAATGCAGGTCGATCGGAACGTCGGCCGCATGCTCAGCCGCGTCGTTCGGTGCCTCATCCAGGCGCGGGTGCGTCGCGACCTGTGCTTCGTCGCCGCGCCGGTGCGCGGCGACAGGTACGTCGTCGATGCGCGGATGCGTGGCGATCTGCGCCTCGTCAACGACCTGCGACGGCGCAGCGACGGGCGCCCTTGCGTCAGCTACTGGTTGAATAGGGGCAGCGACTTGCACCACCGGTGTCTGCACCGGCTCAGGTGTCCTGGCCTCGGGAGCCGGCGCCCGCGACGGCTTCGGAGTCTCCGGCGTCGCGACCTTGGCGCGGTCACTGGCGGATGGCGCGAGCGCGACGGAATACGTGATCGTCGGTGCGGGCGCACTTGCCGGAGCGCTTGTGCCAAGCGTCGGCGCTGTGATGATCGCACCGAATCCGGCCGACTTCGCGCTTGGCTCGGCTGGCGCCGGCTTCGGCTCCGCTTTGGCATGTGGACGCTGGTGTTGTTTCGCGCTGCCGGCAGCTTTTGGTGCGTGATGTTGCGGAGGCTTGCGCGGCGCGGCTGGTGCGAGGGCTGCCAGCAGAATCGATTCGACGTCGAGCTTCTCTTCCGCGCCTGCTTTCTTCGACTCGACGTGCTGAGTGCTCCGGTTCGAACCGTGGCTGGGGCGTCCGGACTGCTTGTGGCGCTGAGGTCCATGCTCCTCGCCGGCGCGCGCTTGGCTGCCGTGGTCGCGCCGGATGTCCCGTTTCCTGTTGCCGCGGCGACCTGAGTCGGTGCGTACGGCGCCGCGAACGTGGGGAGTCGTAGGCGCGGCTTGAGGAAGGGGCGTCGCTGGCGCTGCTGCGGTACTCGGCGCGGGGCGGGCGCGGGCCGGATTGAACCGATGATCTTCCTCGGCCGCATTGCTCGCGAACGCGCTGGGATACTGCTCGCGTAGCACGGCGAGCGCTTCATTGGCTGCAGCGGGCGTGTCGAAGAAACCGAGCCGGAGCCGGAATCGATCGCGCCCATCTTCCTTGCGCGACAGCTGGTAGAGCTTGAACTTTTCGAACCCGGCCGGGCCGGTGGCAGGAATGGTGATCGGCGCAGTCGAAGCGCTGAGATTGATGACGAACGGGCCTAGACCTTCGAGAGGCGGAGTCTCGGCTGGTGCGACGAACAGATCGTCGATGCTCAGATGCCAGAGGTCCTCGGCGGCGCCTGTCATCCAGAAATCTCCTCGGGTCGTGATTGCGAACGCAAGCCAAGTACCAGCCTCACAAGGAGGCGGTTTACGTTTTGATTCGAGGATTTCGCGAGCGGGAGGGCGGATTGATTTTCGTCACAGGAGCCGGGGCAAGCAAGCAGAAGCGTCGCCTTCCGCAGACAACCGCGTCGCAGATTTGACAGGATCTTCCCGGGTGGCGCCCGCTTATGTCACAACGCGAATTGGCGCATCCCAGGGCTCGCGCGCGGGCCGGCCAAACCTCAGGGCCTGTGATAGGGATGGCCCTTGATCAGGCTCAGCGCGCGATATAGCTGCTCGACGAGGACGATTCGCACCAATCCGTGCGGCAGTGTCAGCGCCGAGAGTGACCAGCGCAGATCGCTCCGTCGCAGGCACCCTGGCGCCAGGCCGTCCGGTCCACCGATCAGGAAACTGAGGTCACGCCCAGCGTGCATTCGCTGCCCGAGCCAGGTCGAGAGTTGTTCGGTGCCGAAGGTCGTGCCACCGACCTCCAGAGCTACCACGAACGTATCCTTGCGCAGCGCCGCCAGCAATCGCGTACCTTCAGCCGCGATGGCCCGCGTCGCATTGGCGTCCGCGGTACGTCGTGCCAGCGGAATTTCGCGCAACTCGAAACGGATTTCGGGTCCGAAGCGACGCACATAGTCGTCGACGCCGGCATCGACCCAGGCGGGCATCCGGGTACCGAGCGCGAGCAGCTCGATTCGCATGCGCGCAGCTTACTGCATCGTCGCTCCCGCCCCGCGCGAGGCAGCCGGAGCCGCTCCGCAAGGAGCTGCGGTTTCGTTCAAGCCGGTGATGGGAGGCTGTGCGATGCGCTCCACAGCTTTTCCAGTCCGTAGAACTCGCGAACGCGTGGCAGCATGATGTGCACGAGCACGTCCGGCAGGTCGACGAGAACCCACTCCCCGTCGCGCTCGCCTTCGATGCCGAAGGGCCGGAAGCCGGCCTCCTTGGCTTTCTCGATCACCCGGTCCGCCACTGAGCGTACGTGACGGTCGGAGGTGCCTGAAGCAATCACCATGAGGTCGGTGATGTCGGTCAGCGAGCGGACATCAAGCACCTTGATGTTCGCCGCCTTCATGTCCTCAAGCGCCTCGACCACGACCGTTTCGAGTGAACGCCGCGTACGCGTGCGCGGGCGCTTGATGGTGGATGCTGTCATGCCGGGTTGTTGCCTCCTTGAGGTGAAAGAAATCAGCGTTGGGACACAGTGTAGCAGCGACTCTCGAGGATGATCTTGCGCACGCTGTCGGGCATCAGGAAACGTGGATCACGTCCCGCCGCGACCAGGTTGCGCACTTCAGTGGAGGAGATTTCGAGCTGCGTCACAGCGTGGATGTAGATGGATCCCGCGCGGGATTCATGCAGGTCGCCGATCCGACCGGTGCCGCGATCCACCAGCAGCTCACCCAGCGGTCCCATCCCGGGAGCGCGCCAGCCCGGTCGGTGTGCGACCACGACATGGGAAAGCTGCAGGATCTCACGCCATTGGTACCACTTCGGCAGCCCGAGGAATGCATCCATGCCCACGATCAGACACAACGAGCGATCAGGATGTTCCGCGCGTAACGTTGCCAGCGTATCCACCGAATATGACGGTCCTTCGCGCCGGATCTCGCGGTCGTCGACCAGGAAGCCGTGTTGACCCTCGGTCGCCGCCGTGACCATCTGCAGGCGCACTTCAGCACTCGCGACCGCCGCTTCCCGGTGCGGGGGGTTGCCGGCCGGCATGAAACGCACTTCGGTGAGTCGCAACGCCTGCAACAGTTCGAACGCCGTGCGCAGGTGCCCGTAGTGGATGGGATCGAACGTGCCGCCGAAGATTCCGATCGGATTCATGGAGCGCGCGAGCTGTTCAGTCAGGCGGCGTCAGCAAGTGTGCGCACGCCGGCGAGCTGCGCGACCAGCATGGCCAGCGCATCCCAAGGATCGCCCATCTGCCGCCCCTTGATGGTGCGATCGGCGCGCACCGCCAGGCTGACGAGCTCACTGATATTCAGATTCCGCGCCCTTTGAGCAGCTGCCAGCAATGCGGGGTTCGGCCGCTGCCAGGCAGGCGGGGACCGCCCGCTGCGCTCCTGGGACAAATGTTGCCACAGTGCGCGCAGCTCGCGACTCAGCACCCAGAGTACGAGCGTCGGCTCCACGCCCTCGCCGCGCAAACCATCGAGGACACGAAGCGCGCGTCGCGCATCGCCACGCAACGCCGCATCACCTAGCTGAAAGGCATCGAAACGCGCGCTGTCGGCAACAACCTGCGAAAGCGCCGCCGCATCCACCGCTCCCGGCTTGACCAGCAGCGCCAGCTTGTCGATTTCCTGCTGAGCGGCGAGCAGGTTCCCTTCAGCGCGCTCCGCGAGCAACTCGGCCGCACCGGGCTCGGCAACCAGGCCGCGCGCACGCATGCGTGCCGCGATCCAGTCAGGCAGTCGGGCGAGATCGATCGGCCAGATCTGTATCCAGGCGCCCTGCTGTTCGAAAGCCTTTACCCATCCGCTCTGCAGAGTCTGACGCTCGAGCCTGCCGCAGGACACGAGCAACAACTGATCGGGAGCGGGATTCTCGACCAGGGACTGCAGCAGCTCGGCGCCATCACCCGGTTTGCCACCGGGCATGCGTACGTCGATCACGCGCCGCTCGGCAAACAGGGACAGCGACTGGCTTTCATTGCGGAGCGCGTTCCAGTCGAAGCCGCGCTCCACGAAGAACACTTGGCGTTCGGTGTAGCCGGATTCGCGCGCCCTGTGGCGGATGGCGTCGGTCGCCTCCGCGGCCAGGAGTGGCTCGTCGCCGCTGATGAGGTACGCCGACTTGAGGTCGCGGGTGAGATGGCCGGGCAGGCTATCGGCGTTTAGCTTCACGAGCGCAAGCGTACCGAGACTGGCTGCCCCTCGCCACTGGCCCATTTCGGCCAGTGGCGAGTATTCGAGGTCAGAACAGGGGCCCCTCGTCCTTACCGAGCATCGCCTTGCGGATCATCGGTAGCGGCGGACCACCATACGAGAGCAGCTGATCATGAAAGTCATGCCAGGCCGCGCGTCCTCCCCGGTTCGCGGTCCATTCCTCGCGGAGCTTGCGGATCATGAGTTTGCCCATGGTGTAGTTGAGATACGCGGGATCGTAGGTGCCTCGCGCCGCTTGCTGACGGGCGGTGCCAGTGTCCTGGAACGCTTCTTCGCGGAACAAGCGCTCCGACTCGGCCACGGTCATGCCGTGCGTGTGCAGCCCGATCGCCGAGAGGAAGCGTGCATCGCGCAGCAGCGCGTTCGAGAGCTGCCCGATGTGGGTCTCCGGATCGCCGTTGCCGAGCCCCATCTCCCACATCATCTCCTCGCCGTAATGCGCCCAGCCTTCCGCGAAGGCGTAGCCGACAAACAAGCGACCGACGATCGAGCCGGAGCGATTCGAATGCAGGAACTGCAGGAAGTGTCCGGGCCAGACTTCGTGCACGGATGTAAAGAGCAGATCCGCGCGTCCGGAGATGTAATCGTGCCGCTCCTTTTCCGTCCAGCTGGGATCGGGCGGCGCGATGTTATAGGTCGCCGGCAGTCCCTTCTCGTAGGGGCCGGGAATCTCGATGTAAGCGTGGTTGGCACGATTGTAGGGAGGCGCCTCAGCTACTCGCGCCTCTTCGGTGCCCGGAATCGTCACCACCTGCTTGTCGACGATGAACTGCCTGAGCCCGGCGAGCTGCTGGCGCGCGCCCTCGACGGCGCCGGCCGTGGGCTTGTTCTCCTGCATCTTGTCGAAGCACACCTGGATCGACTTGCCCGGCGCGTACTGCGCACAGGCCTCGCGCAGTGCCGCGAGGTTGCGTTCCAGGTCGGCGCGTCCCACCGCCTCGAGGTCAGCGAGTGGTGTCGTGACGCGCTCAGTCATCTTCAGCATCAGAGCGAACTTCTCGGGACCGAGGGCGAAGCTGCCGGTCGCCGACGAGCGCTGCGCCTCCAGCCAGCCAGCCACATCGCGCATCGCCGCCGCTGCGGACGCGCTCGCGCTCTTCAGCTCGCCCTGCAGCGCTGCATCCTTGATGCTGGCAAACGTAACCACGGCATCATGCGAGTAGAAGTCGGCAAATCCCTTGAATGCCGACACGCCCCGCTCCAGCAGCGGCAATGCGAGTGGTGCACGCAGGTTCGCCTTGATCTGCTTGGCGGCAGCGGGGACCGCCCGTAAGTACGCGATGTATGCGCGCATGCGCTGCTCGAGTGGAGCGTACTCACGCGTCAGATAGGGTGCGGGATCCAGGCCGTCGTCGATCCAGTCGAGATAGAAAGCCGGGTTGTGGAACGGCGCCTCGGCGATCTCGAGCCAGAACAAGCCACGATCCAGGCGCGCGGCCAGGTAGTCGCGCTCGAAACGGTCGGCGTCGGCCAGCGCTGCAGCGTCAAACGCGGCGGTCGCATCGCGTGCTTCATGCAGCCGCTTGATCTCAGCCGCTATACCCGCGGCGCTCCAATCGGGGAGCTGTCCGTCGTATTCGTGCCGGCCGGCATTCACTGCAAAAACCGGGTGGGCCTTGAAATAGCCTTCCAGGAACTGCTCGCGGAACGTGCTCCAGGGAGCAGCTGACGCAGCAGTGGCGGCGGCGGTTGCATCGGCCGCCGGCGCCGGCTGCTCCGATTTTCCGCAGCTGACCAGCGCGAGGATGAGGGCAACAGACACGAACAAGCGGCACAGCGACAGGCTTCGACTCATTGTCATTCCTTCCTCGCGACTTGGGTGTAGCCCATGGGATTACGGGGTCGGCGGAGTCTACACGGGCCCGCAAGCTCGGCCCATTGGTCGTGTTGTTCGTCACGGCGGGTGCTGTGCCTTGGCTGTCAAGACGCAGTTGTGTTGCCTGTGGGTGACACTACGAGGCCATGCGAGCGTCCGCTTGCTGGCGGCAAGCGCCGATATTTGCGGGCTATTGCAGCGTCGCCTTGGGTTGGCACGCGCACTGCATCTGTACTGCCGACCCGGCGCGCCTATCTCGCACGCAGGGACGTGTAAACCCTGAAGGAGCAATACATGAACGCAATTATCAAAGTTACCGCACTGGCCGCAGTCCTCGCCGCCGGGGCAGCCTTTGCGCAGCAGACCCCGCCGCCGCCCGCCAGCAACGGCACCTCGACGTCGATGGACTATTCGAAGCTCGACGCCAACGGTGACGGCGTGATCAGCAAGGACGAAGCCAAGGGCGATGCGAACCTGTCATCGCAGTTCAGCGCGCTCGATACCGACAAGGACGGCAAGCTGAGCAGCTCCGAACTCGCGAAGGCGAAGAGCAAGGGCGGCGGGTACTGATGTACCTACGCTGATTGCACGGGTATCGCGGCGGCTTGTCCGCCGCGATACCCGGCGGCAGGGATGCAATATCCACTGCCGGGTCCGAGATTCCCGGTTTCAGGATTCAATCACGCCGGCATGTAATTCTTGCCGCGCTCCCACGCTCCGATGGTAGGCTTTTCCACCCACCACGGCTGGTTGCGGGGGGAGCACGCATGCCGACGCTGTTCGAAAGGATCATCTCCGGAGAATTGCCCGCCGCGATCGTCCACAAGGACGATCGGGTCACGGCGTTTCGCGATATCCGCCCCCTAGCGCCGACACACATCCTCGTAGTGCCCAACAAGCCGATCCCGACGGTGAATGACATCGTCGACGAGGACGAGGCGC
>DASQOO010000119.1:0-4449 GCA_035644435.1 Steroidobacteraceae bacterium
GGGCTGCGACGACAAAGTGGCCGTCCATGCCGTGTGCCGGGAGACCGTCTTCTGGGAAACGCTCGAGAGCCTCAAGAGCGCCGGTGCCAGCGCAGTGTTGGTGCTGCCGGTCGAAAAGATGTTGGCGTGAAGGAGCGGCTCGCCATGCTTCCCCTCCTCGACTGGAACCGACTGACCGAATCCGAACGGGCTGCAGCTCTGCAGCGCCCGGCCAACGCCGTGCAGGGAGCGGTGTTTGCAACGGCGCAGACACTCATCGACCGGGTCCGCAGCGGCGGCGACGGCGCTGCCCGTGACATCACCCGCGAGCTCGATGGCGTCGCGCTCGATTCATTGCGAGTCAGTCCGGCGGAGGTGAATTCAGCCAACGCCGACCTGCCCGCAGCAGCCCGCACTGCATTGGACCGAGCCATCGCGAACGTGCGCTGCTTTCATGCGGCGCAGCTGCCGGCCGCGCTTGCCATCGAAACCCTGCCCGGCGTCTTGTGCGAGCGGCGCAGCGTGCCGCTGAACAAAGTCGGTCTGTATGTTCCCGCGGGCAGTGCGCCATTGCCTTCCACCGCGATCATGCTGGGGGTGCCAGCCCAGATCGCCGGTTGCCCACTGCGCGTGCTCTGCACGCCACCGCGTCCCGATGGGCGCGCAGACCCTGCAACACTCCATGTCGCCCGCCAATGCGGCATTGAGCACATCTACAAGATCGGCGGCGCGCAGGCCATCGCCGCGATGGCGTATGGCACCGAGTCCATTCCAAAAACCGACAAGGTGTTTGGCCCGGGCAATGTGTGGGTGACGGCCGCCAAGCTTCTCGTGTCGCGCGATCCCGGCGGGGCTGCGTGCGATCTGCCGGCGGGGCCTTCGGAGGTGCTCGTCATCGCTGATGAGACAGCGCGCGCCGATTTCGTCGCTGCAGATCTTCTGGCCCAGGCCGAGCACAGCCCCGACGCCCAGGCAGTACTGGTAACGACTTCGGCTGCGCTAGCACGAGAAACGTCGACGCAGGTCGAAGCCCAGATGCAGCGGCTCTCGCGCCGCGAGATCCTGCGCCGGTCACTGGCGAGCGCACGAATCATCCTGGTCGACGATCTCGCTACCGCGATTGCGGTGAGCAATGCCTACGCGCCCGAGCATCTCATTCTGCAAGTGCGGCAGCCGCGACAGTGGCTCGAACAGGTTCGCTGTGCAGGCTCGGTGTTTCTCGGCCCCTGGTCGCCCGAACCAATGGGCGACTATTGCACCGGAACCAATCATGTCCTGCCGACCGGCGGGTATGCGCGCGCCTATAGCGGCCTTTCGCTGATGGATTTCCTGCGCCACCTCACCGTGCAGGAACTCACGCAGGCGGGGCTGGCTGATCTCGGTCCAACGGCGCAAACGCTGGCGAACCTCGAGGGGCTGGATGCGCACGCGAGCGCGGTAGCGATTCGACTGAAGGCGTTGGCGGAGCGTGGCGTCGCATGAGCACAGCACTGCACCTTGCCCGGCCGGAGTTGATCGACCTCGTGCCATACAGTCACGCCGAGTGGGAACCGACGCTCGAGCGGCTGCACGCGAACGAACTGCCCTGGCGCACGCCGGGCGATAATTCGCCCGCGGGGCTCAATCGCTATCCCGAACCTCAGCCGCAGCGGCTGGTGGCGCGACTCGCCGAACTCTACGACGTCGCTCCAGACCAGGTGCTGATCGGCCGCGGGAGCGATGAAGCCATCGACCTGCTGGTCAGAGCGTTCTGCCGTGCGCAGCAGGATCGAATCATGGTGTTCCCGCCGACATTCGGGATGTATGAAGTAGCGGCTCGTATCCAGGGCGCGGCCGTGGCCGAGCTGCCGCTGGATCGCGCGCGCGGCTTCGCCCTCGATGAAAGCGCGATCCTGGACAGCTGGCAGCCCGGGACCAAGCTGCTGTTCTTCTGCTCGCCCAACAATCCCACCGGCAACCTGCTCGACTCAGCGGTGATCGAGCGCATCGTTGCGCGCTTCGCCAGCGAGGCGATCGTGGTCATCGACGAAGCCTACGCGGAGTTCTCCGGTGTCGAGAGCTTCTCGACGCTTCTCGAACATCACGTCAACCTGGTCGTGCTGCGCACCCTGTCCAAAGCCTACGCGCTCGCGGGCGCCCGCTGCGGCGCCTTGCTCGGCGATCCACCGATCGTCGAGCTGCTGCGCCGCTTGATTCCTCCCTACGCGGTCCCGTCATTGACGCTGGATGCGGCCCTGACGGCCCTGGAAGCGCCTCACCGGGCAATGGCGCGAGCGAAAGTGGATCTCGTCGTTGCCGAGCGCGAGCGCATGACTGCGGCCTTGGGCTCGTGTCGCCTGATTGCGGAGGTCTGGCCGAGCGCAGCCAATTTCCTGTTGGTACGTTGCACGGATGCGCAACGCGCTTTCCGCGCGGCGGTCGACCACGGCCTGCTGGTTCGCGACTTGCGTGGGCGCGCGGCACTGGCAGATTGCCTGCGCATCACGATCGGGACTCCGGAGCAGAACGACCGACTGCTCAACGCCCTGGGCGCTGCATGAGCATTCCTCTGAAAGTCGCGTTCGTCGATCGTGACGGCACGCTGGTCGAAGAGCCTGCGGATCAACAGGTCGATCGCGTGGACAAGATTCGACTCATGCCGGATGTCATCCCTTCACTGCTCGAGCTGCAACGCGCCGGCTTCGCGCTGGTGATGGTGACCAACCAGGACGGGCTTGGCACCAGCAGCATGCCCGAGGCCGACTTTCGCCAGGCGCATGATTTTCTGCTGGAGCTGTTCGCCTCGCAGGGCGTGCGCTTCGAGCAAATCTTCATTTGCCCGCACTTCGCCGCGGATGGCTGTGAGTGCCGCAAGCCCAAGCTCGGTCTCCTGAAGGACTGGCTGAGCCAGCATGAACTCGATCGCACCAGCAGCGTGATGATCGGCGATCGCGACACCGACCTCGAGTTCGCGCGCAACCTCGGCATCATCGGCGTACGGACACGTCGGCTCGGCTCGCCGGCAGAATCCTGGTCTGCGATCGCCAGACGTCTGGCGCGGCCGGAACGGCGCGCGCAGATCTCGCGCCGCACGCGCGAGACGGAGGTGGTTGCCACTCTGGACCTTGGCCAGGAATCCCCGGTGCACATTGAAAGCGGCATCGGGTTCTTCGATCACATGCTCGAGCAGATCGCCCGGCACGGCGGCTTCTCTCTCGAGCTCAGGGCCAAGGGCGACCTGCGCATCGATGAACATCACACGGTAGAGGATTGCGCGCTCACGCTTGGACAGGCGCTCCGGCAGGCGCTCGGCGACAAGCGCGGCATCGGCCGTTACGGTTTCTTGCTACCGATGGACGAAGCTCAGGCGCGCATCGCGCTCGACTTGTCCGGGCGTCCCTACTTCGTCTTCGACGGGCGCTTCAACCGCGAGCGCGTCGGCGAGCTGCCCACTGAGCTGGTGCCGCATTTCTTCCGCTCGCTGGCGGACTCGCTGGGCGCCGCGATTCATATCTCGGTCCACGGTGAGAACAGTCATCACATGATCGAGGCCTGCTTCAAAGGCGTTGGACGTGCACTGCGCCAGGCGATCCACCAGCAAGGGTCGGAACTGCCGAGCAGCAAGGGCGTGCTATGAAGCGACGTGTCGTCATCATCGAAAACGGTGGCGCCAACACCGCATCGCTCCGGCACGCACTCGAACGACTCGAGGTGGAGCCGGAAGTCACGCGCAACGAAGCCACTATCCTCGCTGCCAGCCACGTAATACTCCCTGGAGTCGGCGCTGCGAGAGACGCGATGTCGCGGCTGCATAGCCACGGCCTCGACGAGCTCATACCGCGCCTGACACAACCGCTGCTCGGCATCTGCCTCGGGATGCAGCTGCTCTACGAAGCGTCCGAGGAAGGATGCGCGCATTGTCTGGGCGCAATTCCGGGTGCGGCGCGACGACTCGCGGCCCTGCCCGGACGTCCTGTGCCTCACATGGGATGGAACCGACTGGCCCCGATGGTCGCCACGCCGCTGCTCGATGGAATCGAGGCCGGTGAGCGCGCTTACTTCGTGCACAGCTACGCCCTCCCCATCGGCCCGGAGACCATCGCCGCCACTGACCATGGCGAACTGTTCTCGGCAGTCGTGGCGCATCGCAATTTCTTCGGCACCCAGTTCCATCCCGAGCGTTCAGCGCACACGGGTGCGCGCATCCTGGGAAACTTCCTGGCGCTCACCTGATGCTGCTGATCCCGGCGATCGACCTGCGGGATGGGCACTGCGTGCGTTTGCTGCGTGGTGACTTCGCCGCCGAGACCCGCTATGCAGTCGAGCCCTCGGTCTTGCTCGACCGGTTTCACAAGCTCGGCGCGCGTTGGCTGCATGTCGTCGATCTCGACGGCGCCCGCGATGGCAGACCGAGCAATCGCGAGATCATCCTCAACCTGGCGGCGACCGCCGGGGTGCACTTGCAGGTTGGCGGCGGGATACGTGATTCGA
>DASQOO010000120.1:0-71167 GCA_035644435.1 Steroidobacteraceae bacterium
TTTTCCTTCACCTCCTGAGCAAGCGTCGAATGGCTGCGCCCCTTGTATTCGTGCGCGGGAAAAACCAGGAACGTCGGATCGAGCTTCAGCAGGTGAGCAAACAAACTGTCGTGCAGCGCCTCGGCCTCGCCCGTCGGCAGATCGGTGCGGCCGGTGGCACCAATCAGCAGCGTGTCGCCGGTAAACACCCGATCCTGCGCGATCAGGCACATCGAGTCGCGCGTGTGGCCAGGGGTATGCATGACCTGCAGGCGCAGCCGACCGACCGCAACCATCTCGCCGTCGTCGACGCGCAGGTCCACGAACGGCGCCGGGCTCGCGCGATGCATCACCACCGGCACGTCAAGATGACTCGCGAGCTGACGCGTGGCAGTGAAGTGATCGGCGTGTGTATGAGTATCGATGACGTAACGAATGCGCACGCCGCTGCGGGCCGCGAGCGCCGTGTAGCGATCGACCTGGCTGATCTCGGGATCGATGACGGCGGCGGCACAGGTCTCGCTGCAACCGATGAGGTAGGACTGACAACCGCCCGTTGCGATCTGCTCGAAGATCATCGCTTGCTGCTGCCGCGGCCCGCGGTCGTAGCGCGTCCCGCTGAAGCCGGAAGCTCGCTGTAGGTCCGTGTACCAGGAATGTGTCGCTTGCCCCAACGCACCAGCGACAGTACCACTTCGCCCAGATCGCGCCCCTTCTCGCTGAGCTCATATGCGTATCGCACTGGCCGCTCCTGGTAAGGGGTACTGCGAATGAGTTCGGCCGCCTCGAGCCGGCGCAGCCTGTCGGCAAGGATATTGGTCGGAATGCCCTCCGGTGATGCGAGGATCTCGCCGTACGTACGCTTGCCATGCAGCAGATCGCGAATCACGAGCAGCGACCACTTGTCTCCGACGAGATCGAGCGTGCTCGCCACGGGGCATGCCGAGCGGCGCCTGGTCTCCGCGTTAGTGCGTGTTCTTGGTGGCATCGACTGACCCCCGCAATGTCACTTGCATATTACAAGTTACGGTGCTAGCTTGTCTACTAACTTGCATAATGCAAGTGAGTAAGCCAAGGAGATCCGCCATGTCCACTGCAGTTCTGCCCGGCTCCGCACAGCCGCAAGCCTCGGTGCCATCGTCCTTCACGGTCTTCGTGGGAATACTGCTCGCCCTCTGGCTGGCGTTGGTATTCCTCCTGGGTAGCGCGGGCGCCTTCATCACGCCGCCCGGCACTCCTCCTTTGGCGATCTTCACCGCCGTGACAGCGCCGATCGCCACATTCCTGATCGCGTACCGGGCCTCACAGAGCTTTCGCGACTATGTGCTCGGATTCGACGTACGCCTGGCTACGGGAATCCAGGCGTGGCGCTTCGCCGGCCTGGGCTTCATCGCGCTGCAGACCTTCAAGATCCTGCCCGGCGTTTTTACGTGGCCCGCTGGGCTTGGCGACATCGCCATTGGCGCCACTGCGCCATTCGTGGCGATTGCAATCAGCCTGAAGCCCGAGATAGCGGCAAGTCGTGGCTTCGTCATCTGGAATCTGCTCGGCCTGCTCGATCTCGTCGTCGCGGTCACCATCGGGACGCTCGTTGCAAGCCAGGTCATCAGCGTCACTGACGGCACGACGACCGGCCCGATGGCCAGTCTGCCCTTGCTGCTCATTCCTGCGTTCCTCGTGCCGATGTTCGTGATGCTGCATCTCACGGCGCTGATCCAGGCGCGACATTTCGCGATCCCGGCGAATGGGGCTGCGCGAGCGCGCCACTAGAGTTCGCGACGGGCGTTCGCCAAAGCCGTGGTGATAGAACGTAGTGAGCTCCGCGTCGATGCTCATGCTCTCACCTCCAGGCGCCCGGCATTCGCGTCGCGTGTTCGCGAGGGGCTCGTCGGGCTACGCTAGATTACGCCGCGCCGGATCTGGTCGAGCTCGATCGATTCGAACAGGGCCTTGAAGTTGCCTTCGCCGAAACCTTCATTGCCCTTGCGCTGGATGATCTCGAAAAAAATCGGGCCGATGACGTTCTGCGTGAAGATCTGCAGCAGTGTCCCCTGCCCTTGCGTTGGCGCGCCGTCGACCAGGATACGCCGCGACTTGAGCGCCTCGAGATCCTCGCCGTGGCCGGGCACGCGCGCCTCGACACCTTCGTAGTAGGTATCCGGCGTGTCCTGGAACTGCACGCCCCGCCCGCGCAGCACATCGACGCTGCGGAAAATGTCGCCAGTTCCCAAGGCGATGTGCTGGATTCCCTCGCCCCGGTACTGGTGCAGGTATTCCTCGATCTGCGATTTCTCGTCCTGCGACTCGTTGATCGGGATGCGGATCTTGCCGCAGGGACTGGTCATCGCACGGCTGAATAGACCCGTCTTCTGCCCTTCGATGTCGAAGTAGCGGATTTCACGGAAATTGAACAAGCGCTCGTAGAACCTCGACCAGACGTCCATGTTGCCGCGCTTCACGTTGTGCGTGAGGTGATCGATGTAGGTCAGTCCCGCACCTTGCCTGGTCGCCGCCGCGGCCTCGCGCCGAAAGTCGATGTCATAAATGGTGTGATCCCCATAGCGGTCGACGAGATAAATGAGGCTCCCACCGATGCCTTCGATCGCCGGGATGTTGAGTTCCATGGGTCCGACGCGCCCGGCAAAGGGCTGCGCACCGAGCTCGACCGCTCGTTTGAAGGCCTGGGCCGCATCCTGGACGCGAAACGCCATCGCGCACACCGAAGGCCCGTGCTGGCGCGCGAAACTCTGCGCGAAGCTGTCGGGCTCGGCGTTGATGATGAAATTGATGTCGCCCTGCCGGTGCAGCGTCACATTCTTGCTGCGATGACGGGCTACCACGGGAAATCCGAGCTGTTCGAACAACCTGCGCAGCAGCTCGGCGTCGGGCGCGGTGTACTCGACGAACTCGAATCCGTCCGTGCCCATGGGATTGTCGAGGAGGTCGGCACGGGATGCAGGAGCGGCCATGGCGGCCTCCGGGCGGAATTAGTTACACTTGCAACCATTATAGATGCCGGGTCTGACATGGGAAACCGCAACCGCCGCGGCCGGCGCTTGAATCTCGAGCACTTCGTCCCCTACCGCTTGTCGGTGCTCACCAATATCGTCAGCACGGCGATCGCCGGCGCCTACGCAACCCGCTTCGGGCTGTCGATTCCCGAGTGGCGCGTGATCGCGGTGCTGGGGCCGGAGCCGGGATTGTCGGCGGCGCAGGTCGCGGAGCGCACGGCGATGGATAAGGTAGCTGTGAGCCGCGCGGTTTCGAGCCTTCTGCAGTCGCGGCGCATCGCGCGCGCGTTCGCAAATTCAGATCGGCGCCGCTCGGTGCTGAAGCTCACACGCAGTGGCGAGAGCGTCTACTGGCGGGTTGTACCGTTTGCTCGTCGCTATGAGCGCGCTTTGCTCGCGAGTCTGTCGAACGCTGAACGTGTGCGCCTCGATCGACTGCTCGCGCGCCTGAAACGCCGGGCCATCGAACTGGGACCGATCCATGCAGGCTAGAGAAGTAGTCGGCAGCGATAGACTGGGTCGATTTTGCGGCGCACGATACGGGCTGGATTGTCCGATTCTTCAGCCTATAATCGCGCGCCGTTTCCAGGACCAACGGGGGTTGAACCGATGAATACCCGCCTACAGCCCGCAGCGCCCGCCCCCGTCAGGAAGACTGAGGACAGCCCCGTTCGTACCGTCGCCGAGTTCGAGATCAAGCATCACCAGCTCCTCGATGCCAATGGCCGGCTGACCGGCCCCTTGCCCGAATTCGCGCGCGACCCGGCGGAGCTCGTGCGCATGTACCAGCTCATGACGCTGGTGCGGACCTTCGACACCAAGGCGGTAAATTTACAGCGCACCGGGAAGCTCGGTACCTATGCGTCCTGTCTCGGGCACGAGGCCACGCATGTCGGCGCCGGCGCCGCGATGAAATCCGAAGATGTGCTGGTGCCGGTGTATCGGGAGTACGGCGCGCAGTTCTGGCGCGGCGTGAAGATGTCGGACGTGCTGCTCTATTGGGGCGGCGATGAGCGTGGCAGCAACTACGAGGTCGCAAAACAGGACTACGCCTGGTGCGTACCGATCGGAACGCAGGCGCTGCATGCCGCAGGCGCCGCCATGGCCTTCAAGGTGCGAGGCGAAAAGCGCTGCGTGCTGGCCTTCATCGGCGATGGCGGCACCTCCCAGGGTGCGTTCTACGAGGCGATGAATGTCGCGGGCGCTCGCTCGCTGCCGGTCGTGTTCGTCATCGTCAACAACAAGTGGGCCATCTCGGTACCGATTTCGAGCCAGACCGCGGCGGCAACGCTGGCACAGAAAGCGGTTGCGGCCGGAATTCCCGGAGTGCAGGTCGACGGCAACGACACGATCGCCGTGCGCCATGTCGTCGGCCAGGCCCTCGGCCTGGCGCGCAACGGTGGCGGTCCCGCCCTGATCGAAGCGATCACCTATCGGCTGAGCGACCACACGACTGCGGACGATGCCAGCCGCTACCGGCCCGCCGATGAAGTAAAGAATGCCTGGAAGGTCGAGCCACTGATCCGCCTGAGGAAGTACCTGGTGGATACCGGCGCGTGGAGCGAAGCGCAGGAAGCCGAACTCAAGGCCGAATGCTCGAAGCGTGTCGAGGCGGCGGTGGAAGAATACACGCACACCGGCAAGCAATCGACCGACGCCATGTTCGATTTCCTGTTCGCCAGGCCGCCCCGGCACCTGCAGGAGCAACGCGAGCAGGCGCGAAAATACGGCTCCGCGCCTGGCACTCACGGCGGATCACACTGACTTCAGGTGCGTTGATGCCCAAGATCACGATGGTCGAAGCGATCACCCTGGCGCACGCCTGGGAAATGACTCACGACCCGAACGTAGTGGTCCTTGGCGAGGACGTCGGTGTCAACGGTGGCGTGTTCCGCGCGACCGCGGGACTGCAGGAAAAGTTCGGCAAGGATCGCGTGCAGGACACCCCGCTCGCCGAAGGCATGATCGGCGGCATGTCGGTCGGCATGGCAGTGCAGGGCTTGAAGCCGGTCGCCGAAATCCAGTTCATGGGTTTCATTTATCCGGCGTTCGACCAGATCGTGAATCACGCCTCGCGCATGCGCCATCGCACCCGCGGGCGCATGAGCTGCCCGATGGTGATCCGCACTCCGCACGGCGGTGGAATTCACGCCCCGGAACATCATTCCGAAAGCACGGAGTCGATGCTTGCGCACGTGCCCGGCCTGCGAGTCGTGTGTCCCTCATCGCCTGCCCGTGCCTACGGCCTGCTGCTCGCTTCGATTCGTGACCCGGATCCGGTGGTATTCCTCGAGCCCGTGCGCCTGTATCGGCTGGTGCGCCAGGAAGTCGCCGATGACGGCCAGGCGCTGCCGCTCGACGTCTGCTACATCCTGCGCGAGGGTACGGATGTCACTCTCGTCACCTGGGGCGCGATGACCTTTGAGACGATGCGCGCCGCCGAGCAACTGGCCAAGGACGGAATCAGCGCGGAGGTCATCGATCTCGCGACGCTGTCACCGATCGATCACGAGACCATCCTGGAATCAGTGGCGAAGACCGGCCGGCTGGTGATCGTGCACGAAGCAGCACGCAACTGCGGTATCGGAGCCGAGATCGCGGCCACCGTCGCCGAGCGCGGCCTGTACGATCTGCAGGGCCCGATTCAGCGCGTCACGGGGTACGACACGGTGATGCCGCTCTTCCGGCTCGAGTACGACTACATACCCAGCGTGGCAAGGATTCTCGACGGCGTTCGCGCCACCTTGGTGGACCAATAAGAAAGAGGTCGCTGCGATGACCACGTTCAACCTGCCCGATCTCGGCGAAGGGCTGCCCGAGGCGGAGATCGTCAATTGGCACGTCAAGGTGGGCGATCGCGTCGTCGTCGACCAGCCGATGGTGTCGGTCGAGACGGCGAAGGCGGTCGTCGAAGTGCCCTCCCCTTACACGGGCGTCGTCACTGCGCTGCACGCGAAGAATGGCGATGTGGTGAATACCGGCCAACCGCTCGTTGACTTCCAGGTCGATGGCGCCAATGGCGCGCCACCCGCTCAGCCCGCGCCGGCTGCGCCCAAGGTGAACCCGAAGAAAGCCGACGATTCCGGAACGGTGGTCGGCAACATGCCGACGAGCGACGAGGAACTGATCGAGAACGCTGTCGCCGGCGGAGCTGGTGCGCCCAGGGTCGAGCGGGTGCGTGCCGCACCCGCCGTGCGTGCTCTCGCGAAAAGGCTCGGCGTCGATCTCGCCAACGTGCGCGCCAGTGGCCGCGGCGGCCTGATCACTGTCGATGACGTGATGTCGGCCAGCAGCGTGTCCTCAGCACCAGCGGCGAGAGCGGCTTCCCCTGCACCCGCTGCGCCGCGGGCGCCAGCTGCTCCGCCCACTGGCCAGGAAGAGCGACTGCGCGGTCTCAGGCGTGGCATGGCGCACACCATGTCTCTCGCGCGCGATTCGGTTGCGAGTTGCACGCTGTTCGACGATGCCGATCTGCATGCCTGGCTGCGCAAGTCCGATTACACCGTGCGTCTCATGCGCGCAATGGCGGTTGCCTGCAAGACCGAGCCTGCGCTCAATGCGCATTTCGACGGCGAGGCGGCAACCCGCAAGGTGTTCGCACGCGTCGACATCGCGGTCGCGGTCGACACCCCCGAGGGATTGATCGTCCCGGTGCTCCGTGACGTCGGCGGCAAGGATGCCGACCGGCTGCGCAGCGAGCTGAGAGCGCTCAAGGAAGCCGCGATCGCGCGCACCGCAGCGCCTGAAGACCTGCGCGACTACACCATCATGCTTTCGAACTTCGGCACGCTCGCGGGCCGCTACGCCACGCCCCTCGTCGTGCCACCGGCGGTAGCCATTCTCGGTTCCGGAGTGTTGCGTCACGATGTCGTCGCCGTGATGGGCGGCATCGAGGCGCATCTACGCATGCCCTTGTCACTCACCTTCGATCACCGCTGTGTCACCGGCGGTGAAGCGGCGCGTTTCCTCGCCGCCGTCATCAAGGACCTAGAGCTGCCCGAGTGAAGATTCCTGCCGCGCGGCTCGAGCTGATCAACAGGATCGCCGCGCAGGCGCGACGTCGTGCCGGTCGACGCACGCCGGTCGATGTCACCACCTTCATCCGCACCTATTACCGCGGAGTGGGCGAAGAGGATCTCGGCACTCATCGGCCCGAGGATCTCGCCGGTGCAGCCCTGCATCACCTGCAGCTCGGCACGACGCGCCGCATCGGCCGGCCAGTCGTGAAGGTATTCACTCCCGACGAGTCGCGCGACGGCTTCGCATCGCCGCATTCGCTCATCCTGATGATCACCGAGGACATGCCGTTCCTCGTCGATTCGATGGGCATCGCCATCAACCAGTCCGGTCTCGCGATTCATTTCATCGCCCATCCCATACTGCACGTGCAGCGCGACCGGGCGGGGGCGCTGCGAGGGGTGAGCGACGAGACCGATGCTGAACATGCGCTCGGCGAATCCTGGCAGCTGTTCGAGGTCGACCGCATCACCGACCCGCAGCGAATCGAGGAAGTACAGCAGCGCATCCTCGCCATGCTCGATGATGTGCGCAGCGCCACTGGCGACTGGATGGAGATGCGTCGGCGCGCCCGGGTCATCGCCAGCGAGCTCGAGAGCCGCTCGCCCGGGTTGTCGAGCAGCGAGGTGATCGAGACCAAGGAGCTGCTCGAGTGGATGGAGGACAACCACTTCACGCTCCTCGGTTACCGCGAGTACCGCTTGCGCCGCGGTGCGCACTCGGATTTGCTCGAACCTATCCTCGACACCGGTCTCGGGATGCTGCGCCCGGGACGGCGCGGCCGACGCAAGCCCAAGCCCGTTGTCCTGACTGGCGAGATTCGCGAGCACGCTCACACCAGGGAGCTGCTCATCGTCACCAAGGCGAACACGATCTCGACCGTGCACCGGGCGACCTATCTCGACTACGTGGGCATCAAGACCTTCGACGCCGCCGGCGAGGTCAGCGGCGAGCAGCGCTTCATCGGCCTGTGGACCTCATCCGCCTACAGCATGAGTCCGCACGACATACCCGTGCTGCGTCACAAGGTGCAGCGCGTGGTCTCGCACTTCGGCGTTTCGCCGACGAGCCACGACGGCAAGGCCGTACTGCACGTGCTCGAAACCTATCCGCGCGATGAGCTGTTCCAGACCTCGATCCAGGACCTGATCCGCATCGTTCGCGGCATCGTCAATCTCTACGAGCGCCAGCAGGTGCGCCTGTTCGTGCGCCGCGATGCGTTCCGGCGCTTTTACTCCTGCCTCGTGTACGTGCCGCGTGATCGCTACAACACGCAGGTGCGTCAGCGCATCGAGGCTATCGTCCGCGAGGACTTCCATGGCACGGCGATCGAATCGCAGGTGCAGTTGTCCGATTCGGTGCTCGCACGTTTGCACCTCCTGGTCCGTACCGATCCACAGGATCAGCATCGCGCTGATACGGCGCGCATCGAACAGCGCATTGCCGCTGCGATCCGCACCTGGGCGGATGGCTTCAAGGACGCGCTGCTGGCGCGCTACGACGAGGCCACGGCGCTGCAACTCTTCGCGCGCTACGCCAGTCACTTTCCGCCCGCCTACCAGGACGACACGTCCGCCCAGCTCGCGGTCGACGATCTGAATGCGCTCGAACCGCTGGTTGCCGGCACTGCGAGCGTGCGCATGAGCCTGCACCGGCAGCGCGCGCAGGCACCGAGCCAGATGCATTTCCGCCTGTTCCGGCGCGACAACCCGATTCCCATCTCGGACGTGCTGCCGATGATGGAGAACCTGGGACTCAAGGTGATCAGCGAGCGTCCCTACGAGGTTGAATCGCCGACGGGTGGCTTGCTGTGGATCCAGGATTTCGAGCTCGAGCATCGCGCCGGAGTCGCGATCGATCTGCAGACCGTGGACCGGGATTTCCAGGATGCGGTCTCGAGTATCTGGCTCGGGCAGGCGGAGAACGACGGCTTCAATCGGCTGGTACTCGCCGCAGGACTCACCTGGCGGCAAACCGCGGTGCTGCGCGCGTTCTGCCGCTACCTCCTGCAGACCGGCATCCCGTTCAGCCAGGCGTACATGGAACAGGTGCTGAGCGCGAATGCCGCGATCAGCCGGCTGCTGCTGCACCTGTTCCTCACTGAATTCGACCCCGCGCTCGCGCCCGCGAAGCGCTCGAGCGAGTGTGCGCGACTGCAGAAGCGCATCGAGACGGCACTCGAGGCGGTGAAGAGCCTCGACGAGGACCGCATCCTGCGCGCGTATGCCGCGTTGATCCAGGCGATGCTGCGCACGAACTACTACCAGACCGATGCGAACGGGGGGCCCAAGAGCTACTTCTCCTTCAAGCTCGATCCCGCGAAGTTGCCTGACCTGCCGCTGCCGCGACCGATGTTCGAGATCTTCGTCTACAGCCCGCGGGTCGAAGGCGTGCATCTGCGCATGGGGCATGTCGCGCGCGGCGGCATCCGCTGGTCGGACCGGCGCGAGGATTTCCGCACCGAAGTGCTGGGCCTGATGAAGGCTCAGAACGTGAAGAACACGGTGATCGTTCCGGTCGGCGCCAAGGGTGGCTTTGTTCCGAAACGCCTGCCGGCGAGTGGCCGCGACGAAGTCCAGCGCGAGGTCATCGAGTGCTATCGCACTTTCATCCGCGGCTTGCTCGACCTCACCGACAACATCGTCGGTCAACGCATCGTTCCACCGGCCGCTACCGTGCGTCGCGATGGCGACGATCCGTATCTGGTGGTGGCCGCCGACAAGGGCACCGCCACGTTTTCGGATATCGCCAATGCCATTTCCGCCGAGTACGGCTACTGGCTCGATGACGCGTTCGCTTCCGGCGGCTCCGCCGGCTACGACCACAAGAAGATGGCAATCACCGCGCGCGGTGGCTGGGAGTGCGTGAAGCGCCACTTCCGGGAAATGGGCGTCGACACGCAGCGCCACGACTTCACTGTCGCCGGCATCGGCGACATGGCCGGCGATGTGTTTGGCAACGGGATGCTGCAATCGCAGCGCCTGCGCCTGGTGGCGGCGTTCAATCATCTGCACATCTTTCTCGATCCTGACCCGGACGCAGCGCGCACGTTTGCCGAACGTCGGCGACTCTTCAAGCTGCCGCGCTCGAGCTGGGAGGACTACGACCGCAAGCTGATCTCCAAGGGCGGCGGCGTGTTTTCGCGAGCCGCCAAGTCCATTGCCCTGAGCTCGCAGACACAAGCGCTCCTTGGTCTGCGCGCAGCAAGTGCGACGCCGCAAGAGGTCGTGCACGCCGTCCTGAAGCTGCCGGTCGATCTGCTCTGGAACGGCGGCATTGGCACCTACGTCAAGGCCAGCCGCGAATCGCACGCCGATATCGGCGATCGCACCAACGACGGCGTGCGCGTGAATGGCAACGAGGTGCGGGCGAAAGTCATCGGTGAAGGCGGCAATCTCGGGCTGTCGCAACGCGGCCGCATCGAGTACGCGCTGTCAGGTGGGCGGCTCAACACCGACTTCATCGACAACTCGGCCGGCGTCAACTGCTCGGACCTCGAGGTCAACATCAAGATCCTGCTCAACCCGGAGATGCATGCGGGCAAGCTCAAACGCGCCGCACGTGACCGGCTGCTGGTACAGATGACCGACGAGGTGGCGAGCCTGGTGTTGAGGAACAACTACCTGCAGAGCCAGGCGGTCAGCACGCTGGAAGCGAATGCCGCCGAGCGTTTCAACGAGCATGTGCATGTGATCCGCGTGTTGCAGCAGTCCGGGGACCTGGATCCCGCGCTGGAGTTTCTGCCTGACGACGAAGAGATCGCGGAGCGGCGCAAGCAGAAACGCGGGCTGACGCGCCCGGAGCTGGCGATCGTGCTCGCGTACAGCAAGATCTGGCTCAACAACCAGATCATCCATTCCGACGTACCCGAGGACCGCTACCTGTCGAAGGAACTGGAACGCTACTTCCCCGGACCCATACTCAAGCGCTATGAACGCTCCCTCAGCCGTCACCGGCTGCGGCGCGAGATCATCGCCACGGCAACGACCAACAGCCTCGTGAACCGCATGGGCCCGGTGTTCGCGCTGCGTGCCCAGGAGGATACCGGCGCGGACACTGGCCGGATCGCCCGGGCGTACACGATCGCGCGCGAGGCATTCGACATGCGGGACCTCTGGTCCGATGTCGAGGCGCTCGACAATCGCGTTCCCGCGCAGACCCAGTACGCGATGATGTACCAGACCAGCCGCCTGCTGCGACACATGACGTATTGGTTCCTTGCGCATCATGTGGAGAGCCTCGATATCGAAAGGGCGGTATCACGGCTCGCTCCGGGCATCGCCCGCCTCGGCCGGAGCCTCGACAAGCTTCTCGTCGGCAGCGAACGTAACGGCTTCCACGAGACCGCTGCCACGCTGCGCAAGAGCGGCGTCCCGGAGACCATCGCTGCGCGCATAGCGGGTCTCGCTCCCATGCACGCGGCCCTCGATATCGTCGAGGTGGCACAGGCCACGCATCGGGACGAGGATTTCACCGGGCGCGCCTACTTTCATCTGTGCGAACGCCTGAGCCTCGACTGGATCCGCGAACAGATCGAAGGTCTCGCGATCGAAGGTCACTGGCAAGCGGTCGCGCGCGGCACGCTGCGTGACAATCTCTACTCGCTGCAACGGCAGCTGACGGCTAAGGCGCTGGGAGCAGGCCGCCGCAAGGACCCGATCGCGGCTGTGGATGCATGGATCGCTACCCACCAGGCGCACGCCGATTACATCAGCCGCATCGTGAGCGATATGCGCAGCGGCCTGACCGCTGACTTCCCGACGGTGTCGGTCGCGCTCCAGGCCGTGAGACGTCTCGCGGAGCTGTGAAGCTCTCGCTGATCGTCACGACCTTCGAACGGCCCGACGCCCTGGCCTGCGTGCTGCGGAGCGTCGCACGACAAGGCGATTTCCCCGATGAACTCATCATCGCGGACGATGGTTCCGGCCCCACGACACGCTCCGTGATCGAGAGCTTCAAGGGGCGCTTTGCACGCCCCCTGGTGCACTGCTGGCAGCCGCATGATGGCTTTCGCGTGTGCCGCGCCCGCAACCTCGCGCTGTCGCGGGCGACGTCCGACTACGTCGTGATCGTTGACGGCGACATGCTGTTGCACCCGCAGTTCATTTCGGACCATCGCCGTTTCGCTCATCCGGGCTGCTGGGTCCAGGGCACGCGCATCCTGCTGGACGAGCGCCGCACGGCCAAAGTCATTGCGGGCGATGACACTTCGCTTTCTCCGTGGTCTGCGGGCCTCGGCGGACTACGGCGCCTGTATGCGGCCAGGGCTCCGCTGCTGAGCAGCGCATTGGCTAGGCTCGCCAACACGTTTGTCGCCACGAAAAGCTGCAACCTCGCCGCCTGGCGTGCCGATCTCGAGCGCGTCAATGGCTTCAATGAAGACATGGTCGGCTGGGGTCCTGAAGACAAGGAGTTGGCCGCCCGGCTGGCGCACAGCGGCGTACGACGCCGGAGTCTCACTCTCGCTGGCGTCGCCTACCACTTGGCTCACCCACCCGCGAGCCGCGAACACCGCGCTGCCAACGAGCGCATCCTGGCGCAGACGCTCGAGGAGCGTCGCGTGCAATGCGCGCACGGTATGCGCCAGCACCGCCGGCACGAATCGAGGTAACGCTGTGCTAATGTTGGATGGCAAGCAAGGAGCGTCGTCTTGAGCGGGAAACTGGTGCTGGTTCGACACGGCCAGAGTGTGTGGAACCTCGACAATCTGTTCACGGGCTGGACCGATGTCGATCTCAGCGCGCATGGTCGCGTCGAAGCTTTACAAGCCGGCCAGGAACTGATCCGCCAGAAGCTCAGCTTCGACGTTGCGTTCACATCGGTACTGAAGCGCGCGATCCGCACGCTGTGGATCATCCTCGATGAAATGGACTTGATGTGGATTCCGGTCGAGCGCAGCTGGCGCCTGAATGAGCGCCACTACGGCGCGCTGCAGGGACTGGACAAGGCACAGACCGCGGAACGTCATGGCACTGAGCAGGTGAAGATCTGGCGGCGCAGTTACGACATCCCGCCGCCGCCTCTCGATCCGAACGACAAGCGTCATGCACGTTTCGATCCGCGCTATCGCACGCTGAAGCCCGAGGAAATTCCGGCCACCGAGTCGCTCAAGGACACGCTCGTACGCGTGTTGCCGTACTGGGAAAGCCGCATCGCGCCGGAGCTCAAGGCGAATCGCAACGTGCTGGTCGCCGCCCATGGCAACAGCCTGCGCGCCCTGGTGAAGATGCTGGACGGCATCTCGGACAGCGATATCGTCGAGTTCAATATCCCGACCGGCGTGCCACTGCTGTACGAGCTCGACGACAAATTACAGAAGCGCTCGAGCCGCTTTCTCGGCGACCCGGAGGCAATCAAGGCGGCAGCGGACGCGGTGCGCCGTCAAGCCGAAGCGACAAAGTAGTCGCGCCGAGAGCAACAGCGCCGCCCCGTCGCAGGTCAGCAGTAGGTAACGAGCGCCGCCGCTGGCTGCTTCACTCGTCCGGGGCGATCGTGACCCGCAGGCCAGCGAGCGCATCGGTCATCTCGACCTGGCAGCTCAGGCGGGAGTTTTCCTGCGTATGTGAGAGCTCACTGAGCAGATCCTGCTCGTCGGACTGACGGCGCGGCAGTTTCGTCAGCCAGTCCTGGTCCACGTAGACGTGGCAGGTCGCGCAGGAGCACATGCCGCCGCAGATCGCCGCGACGCCATATTCCAGCTCGCGCAGCGTTTCCATCACCTTGAGACCGCTTTTGGCGTCGACGCTGTGTTCGACTCCGTCGCGATCGACGACCTTCAGCTCCGGCATGTGCCGCATTACCTCGTTGGGGCCAGGCGCGTAGTCTGCCGAATCAAGGTGTCACTGACCACCCACTCAGTTGCGGAGTCCGACTCGCGCTCGGAGCACGGCACGGCGAGTCACGGGTGTGTCATCCCACACGCCGGCGGCGACCAGCCAGGCCAGATGCAAGGCATCGAACAGCGCGCAGGCCACATCGAAGGCAGCCATGCCGAGGTCACGGCCATAGCAGCGCAACAGCTCCGCGCGCTGGCGGACGTCGAAATCGTGATAGGTGGCGAGCGCAGCGAGATCCATCTGTGGATCGCCGAGCGCCGCGTATTCCCAGTCGATGAAGAGCGGCTGCCCGCCGAGCAGGTTCAGATGATGCAAATCGTTGTGGCAGAAGACCGCGCGCTCCGCCGGCCGATAGCCCTTTGCGAGGGTGCCGACCCGATGCTCCAGCTCCCCAAGGTCGAGGCCCGAAGCTGAGCTTCCACGCACCCTTTCGATCAGTGACAGGACACCATCGACCAGGTCGAAGGCCCGCAGGCCCTGAGGAGCCGGCAGCTCGTGAAGTACGCGCACGCGCAACGCGAGCGTCGCAATCCGCGCTCTCACGTCGTCCACGCTCCACGGCACTCCGGGCACGAACTGCATCACCAGCAGGCACCGTTCGGGATCGGCGACGATGATTTGTGGTGCCATGCCGGCGTCTGCGCCCGCACGGTGGGCCGAATATTCCTGATGCACATCGAGATCGAGATGCGCTCGAGGCTGGGCGATGCGTGCCATCCAATCGAAACCGGCGCCACGGATTCGCCACAGGGCGTTGCGCGCGCCGACCCCAACACTGTCGATGTGCGCATCCGACAGGACGATGCCGAGCGCCGACGCGATGGCGCCGCGGACGTCCTCGGCACTCCTCAGGCTGGAAGACTGCGCCGCCATGCAAAGAACCCTGCAACCACGATGCCGAGGTAGATCACGAACAGTAACGCTGTCGCGGGCAAGGCCGCGACATAGGACAGGTAGACCATCACCGAGTCGACCACCAGCCAGTAGAGCCAGTTCTCGAGCACCTTGCGCGCCACCATCCAGGTGGTGACCACGCTGCCCCAGGTCGTGAACGCATCAAGGTACGGAAAGGGGCCCGGCGTGAAACGCGCTTCTGCCCAACCGGTCGTCAGTGTCAACACCAGGACCAGGGCGGCGGCGATCGCGTGCTGCACCGGTTTCCAGCGCGAGACACGCAACGGCCCGGCGCCGGAGTCCGCTCCACGCCAATGCCACCAGCCATAGATCGCCATCGCGATGTAGAACACCTGCAGCAACGCCTGTTGATAGATCGCTCGCTCGAAGAACAGCCACAGGTAGATCGCGGTACTGACGAGTGCGCACGGCCAGCACCAGGGATTCTGACGAGCCGCGAGCACGAGATAGAGGAGTGCCATGACGGCTGCGACCAGCTCGACGGGCGACCATGCGTGCAACTCGCCGAGCAGTGCCTGCATCCAGGGATGCTCTAGACCGCCAGCGGGCCGAGCACCTTCATCGCGAAGACTGCCTTGTCGTTGGTCTCGAAGGTGCGCCGCAGTTCGACGTTCAGCACTTGCATCACCCTGCCGTATTCGCCGAATACCTGGGTGCTCATGCTGTTGGTCACGATCTTGAGCCCGGCGTGCGTGTTGAGCCGATCGATGAAGTCCTGGATCGGCGCAATGTAGTCCGCATTGAGCGGATAGAGCGAAATCTCGACACCGATATCCATCTGTTGTCCCTCCACCTGCGCTCACTGAAAGTGCCATTGTGCCGTGACGCCGAGCTGGCGCGGATCGCCGGCCTGTGTGTAGCGCTTGTCCGGGAAATCCGGTGGCTCGTCGCCGAAGAAGAAGCCAAGCTGGCTGTAATTCTCGACGAACACGTTCTGTCCCCACAGGTACACGGCCCAGCGTTCGCTTTCGTATCCCGCCTTCACGTTCACCAATGTGGCGACGCGCGCGCGCTGGTCGTTACTCGCGCTGTAGTAGTAGGCATCGCGCCCGTTTACGCCGACCCTGGCCATCCAGCCCAGCGGATGGCGCCAGGTCAGCCCGACCGAATACTGGTAAGAGGGTGCGTTGGTCTGTTCGCGACCGTCGAGATCACGGTCGCCGAACATGTAATCGAGATAGTAGCTGCGCAGCAGGCCGAGCGAGGTGTCGAGCCACAAGGTGTCGGTGACGCGCCAGCGCAAGCTCGCCTCCAACCCGTAGTTGCGACCCTGGGCGGCATTGTCGGTGTAGAAGACGAACGTGAGCGGATCGGTGGGATCGAACTGGAACGAGGTCTGCACCTGCTCGTTCTCGCGCCGCATATAGAAGAGAGTGACCGCCGTATCGAGGCGGCCGTCCGCCAGCAACGCCCTGAGGCCGGTTTCGAGATTCCACAGGTACTCGGGACCGTATTGCCGGCGATCGGGGGTGATCGCGGCGCCGATGTTGAAGCCGCCCGACTTGAAGCCGCGCGACAGGCTCGCGTACCAATGCATCGCGTCCGAGAAGGCGTAGCTGGCGCTCAGATTTCCACCCAGCAGGTCGTCCGTCGGCGTGAATCGTTCGCCGCTGGAATCCTGGTACTGCGCATCGTACCTCTCGGCACGCAGACCGAGCGTGAGCTCGAACGCTGACGACAGCGCCCATTCGAATTGTCCGTAGAGCGCATAGTTCGTGGACCAGTAGTCACTTTGCAGGGGATTGCTGGTGACATCGGTCAGATAGACGCCCTGGTCGAGCTGATCATCGGACTCGTCCAGGCGGCGCACGTACGCTCCAGCGATCCAGGCGAGCCGACGGTCGGCGTCGACGCCCGGCGACTCGAGCCTCAGGTCCTGCGTAAACGTGCGTCGGTTGCGCACGATGCTGGTCGTGAAATCGTATGGAACGCCCCAGAAGGCATCGTTGCCCCAGTCGCCATCGAAACCGTAGTCGATATCCGAGTCCGCGTAGGCCGAGATGCTCACGATGTCGAAGGGGTCCGCGTGGTAGCGCAGATTCACGGAGCCGCCGATCGAGCGCTGCGAGTCGCTGCCGGGATGGTCCGATTGCGTGACGCGCGAATTATCGATGGCGAAAGCGTCGTAGCCGTTCTCGAGATCGAGCGCCAGCGCGCTGACGTCCACCTGCCAGCGTTCGGAGGGATCGAAGCGCACCCGCGCCCGTGCGGTCAATTCGTCGCGCCCGTTGGTATCGTCACGGCCGAGGAACGCATTGCGACGAAAACCATCGCTCTGGTACTGCTGCACCCCGACGCGAAACGCACCAGTCTCGGTCCCTGCGATGGCGCCGCCCACGACTGCGCCGGCGCTCCACTCGTCGTCCTCGCCGACCGACGCCTCGGTCATCGCGTCGAAGTCTCGCTGCGGCTCGCGCGTCTTGATCTTGATCAGTCCGCCGAGCGCATTCGCGCCGTAGCGTGTTCCCTGCGGGCCGCGCAGCACTTCGACCTGGTCGACATCGAACAAGGTCGCGACCATACCGACGCCGCTGAAGTCAATGTCATCGACCAGGAACCCGATCGAGGGATTGGGCGCGCCCTGGTACTGCTCGAGATCGCCGACCCCGCGCAGCTGGAAGTATTGCGGCCGCGAGCTGCCGGCCGCCCAGTTCAGATTCGGAACCAGCCCGATCACATCCTCGAAATGCTGTTCGCCCGCGTCGGCCAGGGTCTGGCGGTCGATGACCGAGATGCTCGCCGGCACGCTGATGAGCGTCGCCTTGCGCAATGTCGCGGTGACAGTAATCTCGCCGAGCGGCTCGGCGGCACGCGCGGCTGCGGACTGGCCGAGGACAGCGGGCGCATGTAACGACAGTCCGACAGCGACAGCGGCACCGAAGCGGTGAAAAGAGAAAGAACCGGAGTTGTTCACAACCTGCTCCCTACGCCGGTACTAACCGGATCAGGTTCAACGGGTTCGCTGATGTGCCCGGCGGGCTGTCAGCATCTCAGGTCCGTTCAGACCACCCCGAGGTTGGCAGCGGATTCTACGCGAGTTCACGGCCCCGGCAAGATGCCACGCGCCCGTTTCGCGCCGGCGGCGATGCGGTTAAGCTCCGCACGCCACGGACTCGTACATGTCACGCCACTACCGAGCATTCCAGGTCGATGCGTTCACCCGTACGCTGTTCAGCGGCAATCCCGCCGGCGTGGTGCTCGATGCCGACGACCTGAGCGACGACGAAATGCAGAAGCTCGCCCGCGAAATCGGCCGCGGCGATACTGCCTTCGTGTCACGCGCGACGGGCGATGATCACGACCTGCGCATGCGATTCTTCACTTCGAAGTGCGAGGTGCCCTTCGTCGGGCACGCGACCGTGGCCGCGCACTTCGTGCGCAGCACCCTGGGAGTTCTGCCGGTTCGGCCCCTGCGCCAGTTGTCAGGCACTGGAATCGTCACCGTCGATGTGCAGGCGCGCGATGGTGCGACCGAGGTTGGCATGCGCTTGTCGCCGCCTCGCAGTGCGCGCGCCTTGTTGCCGGCCGAGCTCGATGCCGTTCTCGATGCGCTGGGCGTCAGTCATGGCGACCTCGACGCGCGCTGCCCGGCAGAGATCTTCGCGACCGGAAGCACGCGCATGATGCTGGGTTTGCGCACTTCGCAGTCCCTGGGTGTGCTGCATCCGAATCTCGAGGCGCTCGCCCGCCTCACCCCCCACCTGGGGGCTGAAGGGTACTTCGTGTTCGCGCTCGGCACCGATGGCCCACAGATGCAAACCGAATCGCGCATGTTCTGCCCGGCCATCGGTGTACCCGAGGACGCGGTGAGCGGCAACGCTCACGGCATGCTCGGCGCATTCCTGGTGCGACATCGACTGCTGGCGACGCACGACGGCGTCGCGCGCTTTCGCGGCGTACAGGGACGTGCGCTCGGCCGGCCCGGCGAAGTGCGTGTTGAAGTGCAGGAGTATGGCGGCGAGGCTTACAGCGTGCGGGTCGCAGGCAACGCCGTCATCGTCTTCGAGACCAGCATTCAGCTGCCCGCGCGCTGAACCATCACTCGCCGAGGCGCTTGATGCGTCCGGCTTTCAGCCACAGCATCCGATTGATCGCGGGCACGAGATCGCTCCGGTGGTGCGTGCTCATCACCAGCTGCACACCGGATTCGGCGAGTCGCTGCAGGTGATCGCGTACCAGTGCTCGCGAGCTGGCATCGAGCCCGGTGCAGGGTTCGTCGAGCAGCAGCAGCCGTGGTGAATGGATCATGGCGCGCGCCAGCAGGACGCGCCGCATCTGTCCATAGGAAAGCTCATGCGGGCGTCGTGCGGAAAATGCCTGCAGATCGAAGAAGCGCAGCCAGCGCCGCGCCGCGCGCCGCTCCGCAACCGTCGGCGGATCATTCAGGCCGACGCTCGCGTGCCGGCCGGAAATGACGATCTCCTCTGCCGTGAGGTCATCGCGCGCATGTGCAGCCTGCAGTTCCGGCGAAAAGTGTCCCACGCGCTTGCGGAACGACTCCAGCGGGGTCCCCTCGGGATGACCCCGACGCTCGATCGTTCCGCCGAGGGCCGGCGACAGATCGCCGTACAGGAGCTTGAGCAGCGTCGACTTGCCCGCGCCGTTGCGCCCGAGCACCGCCCAATGCTCGCCGCGCGCGATCTGCCACGAAATGCCGGCGAGCACCGAATGGTGATCCACGAATACATCGGCGTTACGAACGGTGATGACGGGCGCTGATTGACGGCTCCGCGTCGGCTTGACCGGGTTTCGCGCGGGTATCTGCGCGTCCGCAACATGAATCATCCGTGTGAGAGGCGCTCGCGATTGCGACCCGGCGTAGGTCACGCGGCCGCGCTCGAGCATCAGCACATGCGTGACGGAGCGCGGCAGATCCTCGCGCCGATGCGCCGCCAGGACCCAGGGCAGGCGGGCTCGTGCGCTCGTCTCGAGGTAGCGCATCAGGATCCGGCGACGCTCCTGATCGAGTCCGTTGAAGACTTCGTCGAGCAGCAGTAATCGCGGCCTTGCCGCCAATGCTCGCGCGATGAGCGCCAGCCGCCGCTCGCCATACGACAACGTCAGGAACTTCCGTCGCGCCAGCGCTTTGAGGCCCAGGCGGCCCAGCAGAGTCTGCACCTGGTGTTTCTGTCGAGCTGTAAGGGGCTCCAGCACGATGTCCGTGCGGTGCACGCCAGTGCCCACGACGTCGGCAACGCTCAGGTCCCACTCGTAGCGTTCGTATTTATCCTGGCGTTCCGCGCCGACGTAGGCGATGAATTCCTTGACGCCGAGCGGCTCATCCTGGCGTGCCCTATCCAGGACATATCTGCGACGGCCACGTCGCGTCGGCGTCGGCCAGACATCGCCCGCGACGAGCTTGAGCAGCTGAGTCTTCCCCGCGCCATTGGCACCGAGAAGCGCCCAGCGTTCGCCCGGGCGAATGCGCCAGTTGACATCGCGAAGGATCCGCCGCCCGCCACGCTCGAGGTCGACGTGCTCGAGCACCACCTTCAATGAGCGGGCAGCCAAGGCGCGCTATTCGAAACGCGGCTTGCGTTTCGCCTTGACGGCGTCGAGGCCCTCACGCACATCGCCGAGGCGCATGCCGAGAAATTCGAGCGCCAGGGACGCATCGAAATTGGGCCCCGCAAGCCGCAGCCAGTTGTTGAGCGCGTGCTTGGTCCAGCGCACCGCGGTCTTGCTGCCGGCGGCGAGAGCCTTGGCCGTGTCGAGCGCCGTCGGATACACCAGGGCGTCGTCGACGCACAGGGCGACCAGCCCGATGCGTTCCGCCTCCTCGCCATTCAGCGGCGCATTGGTGAGCAGGTAATAGCGCGCCTTGGCAAGCCCGCAGAGCAGCGGCCAGATGATCACCGAGTGATCGCCCGCGGCGACGCCGAGACGCGTATGGCCGTCGAGAATCTTCGCGCTGCGGCCCGCGATCGCGATGTCCGCGAGCAGCGCCACGGCGAGGCCGGCACCCACCGCCGCGCCGCGAATCGCCGAGACGACCGGCTTGGAACAATTCACCAGGTTGTAGACCAGGTCGCTCGCTTCCTTCCACACGCGCACCAGCGCCGCGTCGTCGGCGATCATCTCCTCGATCAGGGTGAAGTCCCCGCCGGCCGAGAAGTTCTCACCGGCGCCGCGCACCAGCACCACACGCACTGCATCGTCGCTATCGATCGTGCGCCACACGAGCGCGAGGTCGCGATGCATGGCCGCGTTGGCCGCGTTGATGGGGGCTTTGCTGAGGATGATTTCCAGCACCCCCGGTGCAGGCGCGCCGAATTCGAGGCTGGCGAAATCGCGCCGGTAGCGTTCGGTATCGAGCGCGCTCATGCGGGGCGGGACGGCGCGGAGTCGGGAATTTCCAGTTCGCTCACCATGGTGAGCACGTCATAGTTGGCGACCGGCTCGCCGCGCTGGTTGGTGATCTCGGTGTCCCAGCGGACCTCGCCGTAGCCTTGCCCGATGCGCAGGCTCTTCTCCTTGCAGGTGAGGCGCACTTTGATGCGATCGCCCGGCTTCACCGGCTTGGTAAAGCGCAGTCCGTCGATGCCGTAGTTGGCGAGTACCGGCCCGTAGGCCGGCTCGACGAACAATCCGGCGGCTGCCGAGACCAGGAAATACCCGTGGGCGACGCGGCCGCCGAACAGCGGATTGCGCGCCGCGTCGCGCTCGCTCATATGAGCGTAGAAATGATCGCCCGAGAGTTGGGCGAAGCGCTCGATATCCTCGATCGTGACTTCGCGCTCCGCCGAGTTGAAGGTGTCGCCGATGGCAAGTGAGCCGAACGGCTTGCGAAATGGGTGGACGCCCGGATTCTTCTGCGTGCCACCGCGAACCCAGCGACCGGTCACCGCTCCGATGACGTCCGGGGTTCCTTGAACGGCCGTACGTTGCATGTAATGCAACACGCCGCGAATACCGCCCATTTCCTCGCCACCACCGGCGCGTCCCGGCCCGCCGTGCACCAGGTGCGGAAGCGGCGATCCGTGTCCGGTCGATTCTTTCGCGCAGTGGCGATTCACGACCAGGACGCGCCCGTGATAGGGCGCGAGACCGAGCACGAGCCGCGCGGCAATCGCATCGTCCGCCGTGAACACGGAGCCTGCGAGGCTGCCCTCGCCGCGTCGTGCGAGCTCGATTGCTTCATCCGGATTGCGATAGGGAATCACCGTGCATACCGGCCCGAAGGCTTCCACGGAATGAACCGAGCGCGCGCTCGCGGGATTCGAGCACAGCAACAACAGCGGCGGCACAAACGCCCCTCGCTCGCGATCCGCGCCTGTCAGCTCGAAGCGATCCGCATCTCCCGCGACCACCTCGGCGTCATTGCGAAGCTTGCGAACCTGTTCGAGCACCTCGCGCCGCTGCGCGACGCTCGCGAGCGGACCCATGCGCACGTTCTCCAGTCGCGGATCGCCCACGACGACTTTCGCGAGTGCGGCCTGCAACGCGGCGACGACTTCCCCCGTACGTTCCGCGGGCACGATCGCCTTGCGAATCGCCGTGCACTTCTGCCCCGCCTTGGCCGTCATCTCACGCACGACTTCGCGCACAAAGAGATCGAACTCCGGCGCCGTCGCGACGACATCCGGCCCCAGCAGGCACGAGTTGATGGAATCCGTCTCGGCGATGAAGCGCACCGAGTGATCGATCACCGCGCGATGCTGACGCAATGAGCGCGCCGTGGAGGCGGACCCGGTGAAGGAAACGACGTCCTGGCACTGCAGGTGATCGAAGAGGTTGCCGAGACTGCCGCACACCAGTTGCACCGCGCCGTCGGGCAATAAGCCGGATTCAACGATGCGACGGAAAACCAGTTCGGTCAGATAGGAGGTCGACGTGGCAGGTTTGACGATCGCCGGTACGCCCGCGAGGAAGGTCGGGGCGAGTTTTTCCAGCATGCCCCACACCGGGAAGTTGAACGCATTGATATGAACGGCAGCGCCCTCGAGCGGCACACAGATGTGTTGCCCCACAAAAGTCCCGGTCTTGGACAGCGTTTCCGTGGCACCTTCGACGTACACGTGACCATTTGGCAGCTCGCGCGTGCCTTTGCTCGCGTATACGAAGAGCGTGCTGATGCCGCCATCGATGTCGATCCAGGAATCGCTGCGCGTGGCACCGGTCGCGTAGGAGAGCGTATAGAACTCCTCCTTGCGCTCGGTCAGATATTTGGCCAGCGCCTTGAGTGCCGCGGCGCGCTCGTGAAACGTCAGGCGCCGCAGGTTCGCACCGCCGACCTGGCGCGCGTGTTCCAGCACCGCAGCGAAGTCGATGCCCTCTGATGAAGACTCTGCAATGACCTCGCCCGTCGTCGCGTCACGGAGCGCGACTGCATTTCGATCACTGGCCTGCCAGCGTCCCTGCACGAAACTCTTGAGCTGCATGAGCCGTCCTCAGGTCCTTTCGATCACGAGCGCAATGCCCTGGCCGACGCCGATGCACATGGTGCACAGCGCGTAGCGCTTGCCGGTGCGGCGCAACTGGTACATCGCGGTTGTAGCGAGCCGCGCACCACTCGCTCCAAGCGGATGCCCCAACGCGATGGCGCCACCGTTGGGATTGACGTGCGGGGCATCGTCGGCGACGCCGAGCTGGCGAAGCACGGCCAGCGACTGCGCCGCAAACGCCTCGTTGAGCTCGATGGTGTCGATCTGCTCGATGCCAAGACCGAGGCGTCGCAGCAGTTTCTGGCTCGCGGGAACGGGCCCGATTCCCATGATGCGCGGTTCCACACCCGCCACTGCCGCGCCGGCGACGCGCGCTTTCGGTTCGAGCTCGAGGCGCTTCACCGCTGCTTCACTCGCCACCAGCAGGGCGCACGCGCCGTCATTGACTCCGGAGGCATTGCCCGCTGTCACGGTGCCGCCGTTCCGAAACGGGGTCGGCAGTTTCGCGAGCGCCTCGAGGCTCGTTTCGCGCGGATGCTCGTCGCGGCTGACGACGACCGGCTCGCCTTTCTTCGCGGGCAATGTCACCGGGACGATTTCTTCGGCAAGCAATCCGCCCGCCTGGGCGCGCAGCGCGCGCTGCTGGCTGCGCAGCGCGAACGCGTCCTGGTCGGCGCGCGGCACCTTGAACTCGGCGGCGACGTTCTCGCCCGTCTCTGGCATGGAGTCGACGCCATACTGCTTTTTCATGAGCGCGTTGACGAAACGCCAGCCGATCGTCGTATCGAACATCTGCATATCGCGAGCGTATGGCGCCTCGCCCTTGGACATGACATAGGGCGCACGCGACATGCTCTCGACGCCACCGGCGATCACCAGATCCGCTTCGCCCGTGCGGATCATGCGGGCCGCCGTAGCGAGCGCATCGAGGCCCGACCCGCACAGGCGATTGATGGTCGCACCCGGCACCTCGACCGGTAGCCCTGCGAGCAATAGAGCCATGCGCGCGACGTTGCGATTGTCCTCGCCCGCCTGGTTCGCACAGCCATAGATGACATCGTCGACCGCCCCCCAATCGACGGTGGGGTTGCGACTGACGAGCGCCTTGATCGGCAGCGCCGCCAGATCGTCGGTGCGCACCGAAGCGAGCGCGCCGCCGTAACGGCCGAACGGTGTGCGGATGGCATCGCAGATGAAAGCTTCGGTCATGGATCAGCCTTGAGGATCGAGAAGATTGCCGCCCACCCGTTGCGAGCGGCCGCGAAAAAGTGCGATGCGCTCGCCCTTCTGGTTGGTAACTTCGACTTGATACAGACCCGAGCGGCCGGAGCGCCAGAGTTCACTCGCGGTCGCAGTGAGCTCGTCGCCTTCGCGGCCCGGGGCCAGGAAGTCGATCGAAGCCGCTGAGGCCAGGGTGTTCGGACCGTAGGAATTGCAGGCGAACGCGAAGGCGGTGTCGGCAAGAGTGAAGACCAGTCCACCGTGACACACACGGTGCCCATTCACCATGTCGGCGCGCACGAGCATCGAGACCCGCGCCCTTCCCGGCGTGGTCTCGAGTACACGGATGCCGAGCATCCTGGAAGCGTTGTCGCCCTCGTAGAGCTTCTCGCCCGCAAGTCGCGCGCGTTCCAAGCCTTCTCGGGATTCGGTCGATTCTCTGTTCATTCCGCTGCGATTCCGTTTCAGTGGCCGACGAACTTCGGCTCTCGCTTGGCGGCGAATGCCGCCACGCCCTCGGCATAGTCTGCCGAACGCCCGAGCTCGCGCTGCAGGTCGCGTTCGAGATCGAGTTGTTCTTCCAGCGTGCTGCGCCAGGAGCTGTAGATCGCCTGCTTGGTCCGGGCCAGGCCGAGTGTGGGAGCCTTGGCCAACCGCGCCGCCAGATCGTCCACAACCGCTTTGAGCTCGCCGTCTTCAACACACCGCCAGATCAGCCCCCAGGCAGCGGCCTGCTCGGCCGGAAGCTTTTCGCCCAACAGGACGAGGCCCATGGCGCGTGCGTTGCCGATGAGCCTGGGCAGAGTCCAGGTGCCGCCGGAATCCGGCACGAGGCCGAGCTTGGAAAACGCCTGCACGAAGCTCGCCGACTTCGCGGCGATCACGAGATCACACGCCAGCGCAAGGTTCGCTCCAGCACCCGCAGCGACGCCATTGACGGCGGCGATCACCGGTAGCGGCAGGTTTCGCAGCCCCAGGATCAGCGGCTTGTAGTTGCGCTCGATCGACTCGCCGAGATCCACGCGCTCGCCGCCCGGCGCAACGGCTCGGTCGGCGAGATCCTGGCCGGCACAAAATCCCCTTCCCGCACCGGTGATCACGAGCACGCGCGCACTTTGCTTCGTGACCTGGGACAGGGCATCACGGACTTCCGCGTGCATCGCCGTGTTGAAGCTGTTGAGCTTGTCGGGACGATTGAACGTCAGCCGCGCGATCGCCGCATCGATCTCAAACTGGATATTGTCGTAGGCCATGAAGTGCTCCGAAGCCGGCCGCAGAGTCCGGCAGGCCATTCCTTCAGCGTTCGTCGTAGCTGACTTCGAGTTGCGGCGTCGTCGGGCGTGATTGGCAGGCGAGCACGAAGCCCGCCTCCACTTCCCACGGCTCGAGGGCGTAATTCTGCGCCATTTCGACCGCGCCCTTCACCACCTTCGTGCGGCATGTCGAGCACACGCCCGCGCGACACGAGAACGGCAGATCGAAGCCGGCCCGCTCGGCGGCTTCCAGCACGGTTTCGCCGTCCTGCTCCATTTCGAACGCTCGCCGGCGACCGTCCATGAGCACGGTGACCGTCGTCGACCCAGCCTTCGTTTCAGGCGCACGCTGCGCAACAGCGACGGGCGCCACTGTGGGCGCGCCGGACACTGTGAACCGCTCTGAGTGGATCCGGTCCGCCGCGACCCCGAGCTCTTGCAGCAGGCCCGACACCTGGTCATTCATGTTCCCGGGCCCGCAAACGAAATACTCATCGACGTCGCCCGCCTCGAACAAGGAACGGGAGAGCTCTCGGACCTTGGCGGCATCGAGGCGGCCATTGAACAGCTCAACGTCCTGCGGCTCGCCGCTGAACAGGAACTGGAGCGACAGGCGCTGCACGAAGCGATCCTTCAGGGCTTGCAGCTCTTCGAGCAGCATGATCCTCGAGGTGGTCCGATTGCCGTAGAAGAGGAGTAAGCGGCTCCGCGGAGAGCCCTCCAGGATCGTGCGCACGATCGACAGGGTCGGCGTGATACCGCACCCAGCCGCAAAGGCCACGACGGTCCGGCGTTGCTGCATTGGAAGCCGGCTGTGAAAGCTGCCGTTCGGCGTGAGGACTTCGAGCGTATCTCCGACATGGACCTTGCGCGCCAGGTGGCCCGACATGCGCCCGTGCTCATGCGTTCGCACGGCGATTCTCAACAGCCCGTCGTCGGGCGCGTTCACGAGCGAATAGGTGCGGCGCAATTCTTCGCCATCGAGCATCGTGCGGATGCCGATGTGCTGACCCGCCTCGAAGCGGTAATCGGCACGCAGCTCCGGGGGAACAATGAAGCTGACGTAGACCGCTTCTTCGGGCTCTACCCGCAGTTCAGCGACCCTGAGCGGATGAAACTTGAGCATGCGCGTGCGCGATCAGATGCACTTGAAGTGATCGAACGGCTCAGCACAGCTCAGGCAGCGGTAGTGCGCCTTGCAGGGCGTGGAGCCGAATTCACTGATGCGCTCAGTTTGCGTCGAGTCGCACCGCGGGCAAGCGACGCGCGGCGCTGCAAAGAGATGCCGAACGCGAGACACCGTCTTTTCCGGTGGCGCAATGCCGAAGGCCTTCAGCTTGCGGTGTCCTTCGGTGCTGATCCAGTCGCTGGACCAGGGCGGCGAAAGCACATCCTCGATCTGCGCGGGTTCGAAGCCCGCAGTTCGCAACGCGTGCCCAATGAGTGAACGGATCACCTCGGTTGCCGGGCAGCCGGAATAGGTTGGAGAAACCCCGACGTGGACGCTGCCTTCCGCGACGCGCACGTGCCGGATGATGCCGAGATCGACGACCGACAGCACCGGGATCTCCGGATCAGGAACGCGTTCCAACACACCCCAGACCTCCCTCTCCGTCGAGTGCAGGACATCGAGGCCCGACTGTTTGCTTGCAGCAGACACTGTGCTCACCACCGCGAATCGGGATATGTGCGCTGCAGGAACTGCATTTCCGCCAGCACGTAGCCGAGATGCTCCGAATGTTGGCCGCGCTTGCCGTGCCAGGGATAGTTGACGTCCATCGGACGCTTCAAGGTGGCTTCGCGCAATACCGCTTCGATGTGGGCCAGCCAGCGCGATCGAAGCTCGGGGAGCCGCGGCGCCACGCCCTGCGCAGCCATCGCATCGTCGAGCGCGTCGGGTGCAAAGAGCTCATTCGTGAAACGCCACAGCTCATCGAGCGCGCTCTGCACGCGCGCGTGGCTCTCTTCAGTTCCGTCCCCAAGACGAATCAGCCAGCTCGCGCTGTAACGGAAGTGATACTGAGTTTCCTTGAGAGCCTTCGCGGCGATCTCCGCAAGCCGGCGATCGGTGGACTGCTGCAGCTCCGAATAGAGTTCCAGTTGCCATGCATCGAGCAGGCACTGACGCACGATCGTGCGCCCGAAGTCGCCGTTCGGCTGCTCGGCGAGAGCCACGTTGAGGAAATCCGGGCCGTCGCGAAAGTAAGCGAGCTGATCCTCGTCCCGGCCGCTGCCTTCGAGCTCACCGGCGTACGTGAGAAGGAGCCGCGCCTGGCCGATGAGATCGAGTGACAGGTTGGCGAGGCCAAGATCTTCCTCGAGCGCGGGCGCGTGTCCCACCCACTCGGCGAGGCGTTGACCGAGGATCAAGCTCGTATCCGCGAGACGCAGGACGTAGCGACTACGCTGCGCGTCGAGCGCGGCCATCGTGCTGCGCGGGGCGGCGGCGCTCACAGGTTCTTGACCTCATCGGGAATGGCGTAGAAGGTCGGGTGCCGATAGATCTTGTCCTTCGCGGGCTCGAACAGCGCATCGGCTTCCGCGGGATCCGAAGCCACGATGTCGCTCGAGCGCACCACCCAGATGCTGACGCCCTCCTGCCGACGCGTGTACACATCGCGCGCGTGCTCGATGGCCATGCGCGTGTCCACGGCGTGAATGCTGCCGACGTGCTTGTGATCGAGACCCGAGTGCGCCCGGATGAAGACCTCGAACAGCGGCCATTCAGATTTCGATTCGCTCATCAGTGTCTCCTGTCTAAGGCAGCCCGCTTCAAGCGGCCTGCACTTGTCGCCGGCGTTGTTTCTCGGCGTGTGCCATTGCGGCGTCGCGCACCCAACCGCCCTCTTCCCACGCTCGCCGGCGCGCCTCAAGCCGCTCGCGATTGCACGGGCCGTTGCCCTTGAGCACCGCGTTGAATTCGCTCCAGTCGATCGGCCCGAACTCGTAGTGCTGCGCGGTCGGGTCCCACTTGAGCTTCGGATCCGGCACCTTCAAGCCCAGGTAGTCGGCCTGCGGCACGGTGATGTCGACGAATTTCTGGCGCAGCTCATCGTTGGTGAAGCGCTTGATCTTCCAGCGCATCGATTGCGCGGTGTGCTTCGACTGCGCATCGCTCGGTCCGAACATCATGAGTGACGGCCACCACCAGCGATCGAGCGCCTCCTGCGCCATGCGCCGCTGCGCCTCGGTGCCGCGCGCCAGCATCATCATGATTTCGAAACCCTGGCGCTGGTGGAAGCTCTCCTCCTTGCAGATGCGCACCATGGCGCGCGCATACGGCCCGTATGAGCAACGGCAGATCGGGATCTGGTTCATGATCGCCGCGCCGTCGACCAGCCAGCCGATGGCGCCGACATCGGCCCAGGTCGGCGTCGGGTAATTGAAGATGCTGGAATACTTTGCGGCCCCCGACAGGAGCTGCTCGAACATCTGATCGCGTGAGATGCCGAGTGTCTCGGCGGCGCTGTAGAGATACATGCCGTGGCCGCCCTCATCCTGCACCTTGGCGATCAGCACGGCTTTGCGCTTCAAGGTCGGCGCACGCGTGATCCAGTTGCCTTCGGGCAGCATGCCGACGATCTCCGAATGGGCGTGCTGCGAGATCTGGCGGATCAATGTCTGCCGATAGGCATCGGGCATCCAGTCCTTGGGCTCGATCTTCTCATCCGCATCGACCTTGCCCTGGAAACGCGCCTCGAGCACACCACTGTCGGCGCCCTCCTGCTGCAGGCATTCCTTGCCGAGTGAATCGAGACCCTGGGTATACATGGGAGCTCCGCCGCTGACGGTAGAGGGTCGACAATGTGACACAGAAATATGTGCAGATCAATTATTTGTGTGTCATATTGGAATCCGGCCCGCGGCAACCAAATTGCATGAAGAAACCCTCCCCAACCAAGGAATTGCGCGCACCCGACGATGTCGCCAAAGACCCGGCTGTCTCAGCCCTGCTGCAGCGCTTTCGCCGCCAGACTCCGCTGCGCGGCGGGTCGCTCATCATCACCATCTTTGGCGACTCGCTCGCACCGCGCGGGGGCAGCATCGCCCTCGCCAGCCTGATTGCGCTGGCGCGCCCCTTCGGGCTCACCGAGCGGTTGGTGCGCACCGCGGTTGCGCGGCTCGCGCAGGACGGCTGGCTGGCTTCCGAGCGACAGGGACGTGTCAGCTTCTACAGCCTCACGGGGGTCGGCCTCGCGCGCTTTGCCGAAGCGACGCGGCGTATCTATGCCGAGAGCCCGAAGTCCTGGAACCGGCGCTGGACGATGATCCTGTTGCCGCAGGACCTGGGCAAGACGCGTGAGCGCGTGCGCGATGAACTCACCTGGCTCGGCTTCGGACAACTGACTCCGGGCGTGCTCGCCCATCCCGCGCGCGAGCTCGAGGACACGCGCGAGCGCCTGCGCGAGCTCGGCGTCGTCGATCGGGTCATCGCTCTCGAAGCTGCGACCGAGGATGCGAGTCACGATCAGCAGTTCGCGCGCGCCGGTTGGAACCTCGATGAGCTCGCGCGCGGCTACCTGCGCTTCGTTCGCACTTTCGAGCCGGTGCGAGAATCACTGTCGCGAGCGGACTCCCTCGCGCCGCAGACCGCCTTCGTCGTGCGCACGCTCCTGATCCACGAGTACCGCAAGATCCACCTGCGCGATCCCCTCCTCCCTGCGACGCTCTTGCCGCAAGGCTGGGTCGGAGCGGATGCCTACGCGCTGTGTCGTGAGCTCTACTCGCGAGTGTTCGTGGCGGCGGAGGAACATCTGTCGCAGAACGCGACGACCGCGCAGGGTGCGCTGCCGCCACCGTCACGCTCGATCCTCAAGCGCTTCGGCGGTCTTCAGTCTTCCGGCCAGGTCTGAAGGGTATTGACGACTGTGCTCAGGAAAGCGTTCGCCTGGAAGGCGTCGAGCGCCCGATGATCGATGGTGAGCGTGAGATAACACATCGGCCGCACCACGACGGCATCGGCTCCATCGAGTTGCAGCACGATCGGCCGCCGCTCGATCTTGCCGACACCCATGATCGCGATCTGCGGTTGGTTGATCACGATCGGCGCCGCGAGCAGGCTTCCGCTCACGCCGTGATTTGAAATCGTGAACGTTCCACCGCGTACGGCGTCGGGCGACAGCTTGCCGTCGCGCGCCGCCGTCACCAGCTCGTTCAAGCGCGCGGCGATGCCGAAAAGGTCGAGTGTCTGCGCCCGATGGATCACAGGCACGATGAGGCCTTCATTACCGAGTGCCGTGCCGACACCGATGTTGGCATCGCCGAAGACTTCGAGGCTGTCGGCGTGGAACGTGCTGTTGACTTCGGGAACCGCCTGCAGCGCCTTGACCGCGGCAGCGACAAAGTACGCGGTGAAGGTGAGCTTCGCGCCGCGCGCCTCGAATTCGGCAGCGTGACGCTTGCGATGGGCGCTGACGCGCGTCATGTCCGTTTCGAACAGAGTCGAGACATGCGGCGCAGCCGACATGCTCGCCACCATGTGAGTGGCAATCCGGCGCCGGATGGGCGAATGCGCGACGTGGCGGCTGGCGAATGCCCGACCGACCGGTGATTCAGCGGCCGGCTCGCGCGCGGCGCGTGCAGGCGCGGGCGTATCGCTCGCCCGATTGCGAGGAGTCTCGCGGGTCGGTTCACGCGGCGCGCTCATCGGCGGAGCGGATCTCGGCGCCGAGCGAGTCTCAATGTACTTGGTGACGTCGAGAGCCGTGATACGGCCGTCCTTGCCGGTGCCCGAGATCTGATTCGCCTGCAGTCCATGCTCTGTGAGCAGTCGCCGCACGGCGGGGCTCAACAATCCGTCGTCAGCCGCCTCCTTACGCGTCGCCGCCGGGCGATCCGTCACCGCTTGAGCGCGCTGAGCCGTAACTGCGCCTGGAGCGATTCGGCCCAGGATCGCGCCCGGCTCGACCGATTCGGTCTCCTTGCGCAGCACTTCGAGCAACGTGCCCGATGCCGGCGCCGCAACTTCCACGGTCACCTTGTCGGTCTCGAGTTCGAGCAGCGGCTCGTGTTGAGTCACGGTCTCACCGACGCGCTTGAACCAGCGCAAAACGACGGCTTCGGTGCCTTCCTGATCAGCCGGCGTCACGACATCAACTGTCCCGGCCATGAGCTATAACTCCGTGAGCTCGCGCATCGTGTGCGCGATCCGGTCGACAGACGGCACCACCGCCTCGAGCAGGGGAATGCTGTGCGGGCTCGGCATGTCCGGCATCGCCAGCCGCTCGATCGGTGCATCGAGGTCGAAGAACGCCTCTTTCGCCACCACCGCGGCGATCTCCGCGCCAAAGCCTGCCGTCATCATGTCTTCATGCACGATGAGGCAACGGCGGGTCTTCACGACCGACGCGAGCACAGCTGTCTTGTCCCAAGGCATGAGCGTGCGCAAGTCGAGGATTTCGGCATCGACACCGGCGCGGCCTGCTGCGGCTTCGCAGCGCTCGACCATCGCACCCCAGGTCACCACCGTGAGCTGTGAACCGCTCAGAATCGTCCGCGCCTGCCCAAACGGCACGATGTAGTCGTTGCCAGGGTAAGGCCGACGCGCCCACGCACCATCGAGCAGGAAGCGATGTTCGAAGAAGATCGTCGGATCGTTGCCACGTAACGCCGCGCGCAACAGGCCGACCGCATCTTCCGCGTTCGATGGCACCGCCACGCGCCAGCCGACGCCATGCACCCACTGCACTTCGCTCGTCTGGCTGTGCCAGGGATCGCCGCACTTGAAAAATCCGCCGGGAATGCGCACCACCATCGGTGCGGCGAAGCGGTTGGCGGTACGCCAGCGAATCGTGCCGCAGTCGTTGAGTTGCTCGGCAGCCGAGTCCGCGTACTTGCGGAACTGGATTTCGGGCACCGGCATGAGCCCGGCGACCGCCATGCCGACCGCGCGACCGATGATTCCTTCTTCCGACAGGCTCGTGTCGAAAACGCGCGCCGCACCGTACTTGTCCTGCAGACCGAGCGTCGCTGCGTGCACACCGCCCTTCGGACCCACGTCCTCGCCAAAGATGACGACCCGCGGATTTGCGCTCAGCTCCACGTCGAGCGTGCGCCGGATCGCCGTCAGCATGTTGATGCGCGAAGGCTCCGGAGTCGGTTCGATTGTTCCAGTACGATGCATATGCCCAGCCAGCACGACACCGCCCTGTCTTTGCAGCACGGGCTTGCCGTCCGAATCCGTCTCGCAGAACACGTGGCGAGCCGCGTGCGCGGGATCTGGCGCCGGCTGCTTCTGCACATCCATGAGCGCGAACGCCACGTCCTGACGCGCCTGCTTTTCGAGGCCCGCCCAGGCGTCGCTCGCGAGCTGGCGCGGCACCAGGAACTGCTTCAGCCGATCGAGCGGATCGCGCGCCTTCTCGGCCGCGATCGTCTCGGCAGACTTGTAGGCTTGCGTGTCCTGGCCGGAGTGACCGCTCAATCGCGGTATTTGCAGGCGGATCAGCACCGGGCCCTGCCAGGTGCGTGTCTGGGCGACGGCCTGCGCAATCAAAGCCGCGGCGCCCTGGGGATCCGTTCCATCGCCATCGAAGACCTGCAGGTTGCGAAATGAGGCGAGGTTCGCTGCGATGTCGCCGCCCGGCGTCTGCTTGATGCCCGGGACCGAGATGGCATAGCCGTTGTCTTCGATGAAGAACAGCACCGGCAACTGTTCAGTGGTCGCGATCGTGAGCGCCGACCAGAATCCATTGGTTGCGACGGATCCCTCTCCGCCCTGCGCCACCGCGATGCAGCCCTGCACGTCATTCTCGCGCAGCGCGCGCGCGCGATAGAGCAAGGCCTGCGCCCAACCCACGGTAGGCGTGTACTGCGTGCCGACGCCGCCACAGCCAGGGAGCACGGTCACGTTGCGACTGCGCGGCAGGTTGTACACCACGCCGACGTCGCGCCCGCCGCTGATGCTGCCGGCGCGCATCATGGTCGATGCCAGTGCGTCCTGCGGCGTCAGACCGAGCGAAAGCAGCAGCGGCCGGCCGCGATAGTAGGCACCGAGGCCGTCGTGGGCGCCGGTGAGATGCTCACCCAGCAATGACTGGCAGAGTTCATGGCCGCGAGCGCAGAACTGGTAGAGCACCTGCCGCTGCGGCAGGAGCTGCTTCTCCTCGAGCTCATCGAGCGCGCGCGACAACAGCACGCGGTACGCGACTCGGGACCAATCGATGCGGGTGGGCTCGCCGTCAGCCTGGCGCGAGACCGGTTGCAGAACTGCGGAGCGTGCTCGCATCTATAGCCTCGGGCGGGGGAAAGCGGCGTAGTTGCGCGCGATGGTACGGCGCTCGGTCAGCAATAGGCTTGTCTTTTCTTGCCTGTGAACCGTCCTTTGGGCAATCTATATACGGTTCTTAGTTGAATATGGCAATAGGATTGCTCCATGGTTGACCTCGACAAGACCGACTGTCGCATCCTGGAAGAGCTGCAGCACGATGCCCGGCTGACGAACCAGGAACTCGCCGAGCGCGTGGGCCTGAGTCCTGCTCCTTGCTGGCGGCGACTGAAGCGCCTCGAGCAGGCGGGCCTCATCGCGCAGTACTCCGCGATCCTGGAACCGGAAAGCGTCGGCTTCACGATCACCGCCTACTCGCACGTTTCGCTCGACAACCATCACCCGGACTCGGTGCGAGTGTTCAACGACCTGGTGCGCGAGCGGCCGGAAGTGCTCGAGTGCTTCATGATGTCCGGGCAGTACGACTATCTGCTGAAAGTCGTCGCCCGCAACATGAATCACTACGAAGAATTCCTCACCAAGCACTTGCTGCCGAACACCTCGGTGCGCTCCGTGAGCACCAGCTTCGTATTGCGACGGATGAAGTTCACGACGGCCCTGCCCGTCGAAACGCAACACGCCTGAGGCGCCTTCAGCTCGACGGGCCTGAGGCCAGCCGCCACATCCAGACGCTGAGCGAGCCGGCGACGATTGCACCGAGGATGCTCGGCCAGCTCGGAACCGGATAGCCGCCGATCAGGATCGCGGCATGCGTGACGAGCCGCCAGATATGAGCGATGCACACGATGGCGAACACCACGCCTGCAACCCGCAGTCCCGTGACCCTGGAATTCATTGCGTGCTCCTTTTTTGTGGATTCAGATCGCCGCCTGGAGATGGCGGCCGCCAGCGAAACAGTCCGATCGACTCCTTGTCGCTGCCGATCATTTCCTGGAACTGCCAACCGAGCGTTCTCAGGAAGCGCCCCAGGTTCTTGGTCCCCGCATACACCTCGGTGTAGCCGCGTTTGCCAGCTTCGGCCGCGAGTGTCTCGATCAGCTTGCGGGCGATCGCCCGGCTGCGATACTCCGGCAGCACGAACAAGCCACCGAGCCAGGGGCCGAGGTGCGCGTGCGATTCGCGCCATTGCGCCCTAAGCATGACGGTGCCACAAGGCTTGCCATCGATATCGGCAATAAGTACCACGGGCAGGCCGGCCGAGGCGCGGGCGGGCGTGAAGAACTCGCCGATGATCCGCTGCGCATTCCAGTTGCGGAAATGCTGGTCCCATTCGCCGCGGAACCATTCGGCAAGAAGCGGCGCATGCTCGGGGCATTCGACCAGGGAACGAATACGCAGCTCTCCACTCATCACTGCGCGATATTGCGCGCACCGCTCCCCAGTTCCAAGTCACGTTATTTCAGGTTGGCCTCGATGAAGGTGTAGATGTCCGCCTGTTCAGCGGCTTGCGAGTTCAGACTTCCACCGAGGTGCCCGGATTCAGCATCGGTACGGATCCAGACCGGCTTGCCGCTGCTGGTTGCAGTGCGCATGCGTGCCGCGAACTTGCCCGTTTGCCAGGTCGACACGCGACTGTCGTTCAGGCCGACGGGCAACAGGATCGCCGGATACGCCACGCCGTCGTGAATCTGCTGATACGCATCCATGGCCGCGAGCGTCTTCAATCCCTCTGCGGTCCTCGGATCACCCAGTTCGGCGATCTGGTCGGCACCGTTGATCGCTTCGAGCAGGCGCACGGGATTGAGCACGCCGACCGAGATGATGGCGGCACCGAATTGGTCCGGTGCGCGCGTCACCGCACCACCCACGAGGATGCCACCCGCGCTGGCACCGCTCGCGGCGATTCGCGCCGACTTCGTGAAGCCCAACTTGCCGAGCTCCTGCGCACAGGCCACGAAATCCTCGCCGCCCTTGTACTTCAAGGGACCCTTCGCGCCGAGTCGCCAGGCATCGCCCTTCTCCCCACCGCCACGCACGTGCGCGACCGCGTACACGTGGCCCGCCTTCACCCACTCGAGTAGCAGGGGATCGAAGTACGGCTGCTGGCTGGCCCCGTAGCCGCCGTAACCGTCGAGAATGGCAATGTGGCTGCCATCGCGCTTCATGTCCTTGCGATACAGGATCGATAGCGGCACGTGCGCGCCGTCCTTGCTCACAGCTTCGGTCTCGATAGCCGCGACCGTGCTGTAGTCGGCCGGCGAGGTGGCACCGAGCTTGAGATCGGTGATCTTTGCGCTGCGCGGTTCATAGGCATACGCGACGCGAGGAGTCGTCCAGCCTTGCAGCGTGAACAGCAATCCATCCTGCATCGGCTGCGTGGACACCAGGTACATCGCTCCGGCAAGTGGCAAGGGCAGGCTCTTCGCCTCGCCGCCCGAATGCGGAATGCGGAGCAAGGAATCGATGCCGTTCGTCATGCGCCGCACATACAGCGCATCACGCGCGGACCAGAGTCCCGTGATCACGGCATCGCGCGCTTCGGGCAGGAACACGTGCGCATCTTCGAATCGTGCGTTCGGCCGGCTCATGTCGAGCGCCAGGATCTGACCGTTGGGCGCCCCCTTCATGGACAAGAGATAGAGAGTGTTCCCCGCAAGGTCGAGTGATTGCACGATGTGGTCGTAGGTCACCGGGCATTGCCAAGGCGCCTTTGGAGCGAATGCCTCGGACTTGCGCGCATAGCAGGCGCGCACTTCCGCGCGCGCTGTGGCGACGAGCGCCGCTGCCCAGTCGGAATTGGCGCCCGCTTCTACAATTGAGAACTCCTCCGGCTGCATGGCCACGCGCGGATCGGAGCCGGCTGTCAGGAAAATCGGATCGTTCGCGATCGGTTGCCCGAGCTTATGAAAGCGCGAGCGGGAGTTCTGCAGCGGATCGTTGGCTGGCGCCTGGCCCGGCGGTGCGAGCTGGTTGTAGACCATGCCGCTGCTGTCGGCGAGCCAGCTCACCGGAAATTCGCCCCACACACGCTCGAACGCGTCCGCACGCGCGACGCCGGTGGCGACGTCGAAGATCTGCACATTCGTGATCTCGTTCCCGCCGCGATCAACATTCACAGCGACGAGCTTGCCGTCGGGCGAGACGCTGTACTCAGTGATCGATGCTGGTTGATCTCCGCCCATCGCGTTCGGGTCCAGCAGCACGCGCTCTTTGCCGTTCGGATCGCGGACCATCAGCACGCCCTGCCGTCCGCCTTCGAGCCGCAGGAAGAAGATCTGTCCCGACACTTCACGCTGCAGGCGATTGAGAGAAGTCGCGCCGCTCGCAGCGGTGAGCCGCTTCTGCCAGTCGATCAGCGCGGGCACGCTGTCGAGCTGCGCGCGGGTGAAATCGCCCTGCCCCTTGAGCCAGGCCTGGAATTCCGCATTGCTCGCGCCTTCCATCCAGCGGTAGGGGTCCGGCAGATCCAGGCCGAACTGATGATCGACGACATCGACTTTGCGCGCGGTCGGCGGCATCGGTGTGGCCGCGAGGAACACCACCGACAGGCACGTGATTGCAATCAACCGGTAAGCTCGGTTCATACGGCTCTGCTCCTCAGGAATTATTCAGAAGGCACGTCACCGTGGTGATGCGCGGGATTGTGAGCCTTACGCCCACCGCGCTCGATGTGCTCGCTCGACATGTGCTGCTCGATCAGGTCGCGCGCGATGTGCACGGCCCGCCCCACCAGCTCACTGGCGCCTTGCCGAAGCGCGGTGCTGTGGCGCACGTATTCGACATTGCGTTCCATGTTTTCCGCGGTCCAGCCAAGCGAATGAGCAATGAAGGGAAACGGCGGATACACGAAGCCGAGCTCGCTGAAGAACGCCAGCATCTGACCCGCGACGGCCTGGATGTTGTCCTGACCGCCGGTGATGATGAAGGCAATCGCCTTATTGCGGATCAGGACCTCGTTGCGCAGGGTGATCTGGTTCTGGATGCAGTTCATGCGCTCGATCATCTTGTAGTAGAGCGAGCTCGGCGCGCCCCAGCGGATCGGCGTCGCGATCAGGGCGACATCCGCCCAGTGCACCAGCGCCTCGTAAACCTGCTCCATCTGGTCGGCTTGATCCATTTCCGTGATCGAGCACGGCCAGGTGCAGGCTTTCGCGCTTTTGGAGTAATAACCCTCGCAGTGCCGGAACTTGAGCGCGTTGAGACGAATCAAGCGCGTCTCGCAACTCTCCTTTTCCTTGGCGTGCGCCAGCGCGTACCCGAGCAAGGTTTCAGAGGTGGAGTAACGCGGGTAGCTCTCGTCCATCACCGTGGTCGAGATGCCGACCACACGAATACCACCGGGCTCGCGCTTCGGATCGCGCGCCAGGGGATGAGGCGGATGCGGCAGGTGGTTTCGGCCCTTGACTGCCTTCGGATTGAGCAGCAGACGCCCGTTCTCGACCTTCAGCGCATATTGCGGCACGCGATCGGCCTCGTAGCCCGGCTCGCCGTCGCCCGTGCTGCGGTGAAACTTGTAGTGATGCCAGGGGCACACGACATATTCGCCATCGAGCGTTCCATCGCCGAGCGGCCCACCGACGTGATTACAGATCCCTGAAATCGCGCCGAACTGGCCGTCACAATATGAGAGCGCGATGCGGAGTGAGCCCGCCTTGATTTCGCGCAGTGGCCGATCGCGCAGCCCCTCGACTGCGCCGAGATCGATCCACGCCGGGGCTGGGGAATCTTTGGCCATCAGCTGTCCCTCCGCAGGAATTCGCTCCAATCCGCAAAGGCGTGAAAGAACTCTTGCAGCCTCCCTTCCGGGTCGCGCGCACGGCGCAGATCAGCGTACGGCAGCACCGCACCGTCCCAGCCGCGCGTGTGCCAATAGGCGGCCGCCGGCAACCGTTTCTTCATGGGCTTCATCGGATCCGGATAGGCGGTCGCGTAGAAGTACGCTTCATGGATGCCTGCATCGCCGGGCACGAAGCCAAAGTTCAGCTGCTCGTCGCTCGTGTCCGGATCGCTGTGATCGGTATCCGGAATCTTGCGTCCTGAGCAGAGCAGCACCGCGATATCGAAGTGATGCGGCCACAGCTGCACCGGGGAGGTCTCCGCGTGCTGCGCAGCCTTGAAGCGCTTGAGCTCGATGTCGACCCACGACAGCACCTGCCAATAGCGGTGCACCGCTTCGAGATCGAAGTCTCGCCACACTGCGCGCGCGAACTCGCTGCGCTTGACCTTCGCGGTACGCACGACTTCCGCGAGCACCGGCGCGGTCTCCGCGAACAGGTCCGCGGCGGATTGTCCACGCAGGGGAACGTGCCAACGGCTGCCGTCGCTGAGACTCACGCACCAGCGCGCAGTCGCGAGCTCGAGTGAGATTTCGAAAGTACCGCGCCGCGCGGGAATCGGCGTCGTCGTCAGGCCGCGCGCATCCGTGCGCAGGCTGACGTGGAACCAGTGCTTCTCGCGCGGCGAATACGTCGCACGCACCGCGCCCGCGACTTGCGCGTAGGCATGCAGAGCATCGCGCGTGGCGTGCCAGGCGCTGAGCTTGAGCTCGGGGAGTGCCGACCCCTCTTTCGGCATCGGCGGATGCTCACATGACGGAGCATCGCAGTCCAGTGGCGTGCCGGCGGTGGAGCTGGCGAGTGCCAGGCAGCGGGTGGCGAAACGATCGAGGCGACGTTCCCGGCTGCGTAGCCTTGAGATTGCTCGCGCGGATTGCGCGAGGCTGCCCGCCCGGTGAGACTGTGATCCGGCCATGATTCGCGCCAGGGGGAGCGATGCACGACCGGATCACGCGCCGTGACTTTCTGAATGGTGTCGCACTCGCAATCGGCGCGGGTTTGACGCCGAGCGAAATCCTGCGTGCTCAATCGGCAGGCGCGAACAATTACCCTCCCGGCGTCACCGGGATGCGCGGCAGTACCGATGCGTCCTTCCAGGTCGCACACGCGCTGCGTGATGGCCGAAAGTTCGCCATCGATCGCCTGCCGGTCGATGAGACGGTGGAGCTGGTCGTGGTCGGAGCTGGAATCAGCGGGCTGGCTGCCGCGTACTTCTATCGCCAGCGTCGACCTGATGCACGCATCCTGATCCTCGACAACCACGACGACTTCGGCGGTCACGCTCGCCGTTGCGAGATGCACGTCGATGGCAAGCTCGTGCTCGGATACGGCGGCAGCGAGGCGATTCAGTCGCCCAGGGCGCTGTGGAGCAAGGAGGCACTCGGACTGCTCAAGGATCTCGGCGTCGACGTCGGGATGTTCGCGCAGGCGTTCGACCAGGCCCTGTATCCGGGCCTCGGTCTCTCGCGCGCAATCCTGTTCGTGAAGGAAGCCTTCGGCGCCGACAAGCTGGTGACCGGGGATCCCACGCGCATGGTCGACGACGACATTCCTCCCGGCAAGCTCAACGCGCGCTCGCCTGCCGCCTTCATCGGCGACTTCCCGCTCACCGAGGAAGCGCGGCGCAAGCTGGTTGTCCTGTACACGGAGCCACGCAATGTCCTGCCCGGCATGACCGCGGAACAGAAGCAGGAACTCCTGGCCAAGATCAGCTATCGCGACTTCATCAAGAAGTACTGGGAGCTCGACGATCACACGGCGAACGTGTTCCAGAAGCGTTCGCAGGATTTCTTCGCCCTCGGCATCGACGCCGTGCCGGCGCTCTGGGCGCAAGGCACCGGCTACCCGGGATTTCAGGGACTGGCACTGCCGAAAGATCCGGAAGGCAACCCGGAGATGGACGAGCCGTACATCTATCACTTTCCCGATGGCAACGCCTCGATCGCGCGCCTGCTGGTGCGACGCCTGATTCCCGCAGCTGCATCGGGGCACACGATGGAAGACATCGTCACGGCACCCTTCGACTACGCGCGACTCGACACGGGCAGCGCGAAGACACGTCTGCGACTGAACAGCACGGTCGTGGACGTCGCCAACGCATCGGGTGGCCGCGTGGACGTTGGTTACGTCAGTGATGGCAGCCTCAAGCGCGTGCAGGCCGCGCGCGTCGTATTTGCGGGCTACAACGCCATGCTGCCGTACGTCTCGTCCGAGCTGAAGGACGCGCAGCGCCAGGCGCTCAGTGCCGCCGTGAGAGCACCGCTCGTCTATGTGAAGGTCGCCGTGCGCAACTGGGAGCCGTGGGTCAAGGCCGGCGTGCACGAAGTGACAAACGTGATGGGCTTCTACTCGCGCATCAAGCTCGACTACCCGGTGAGTCTCGGCAGCTACCGCTTCGCTCGCACGCCACGTGAACCGATCGGCCTGCACCTGGTGTACGTGCCGACGCCGGGGCTCACGGGTACGGACCAGCAGTCTGCGTGGCGTGCCGGACGTGCGATCCTGCTGGCGACTTCATTCGAGGAGTTCGAAAACCGCGTCAGCGATGAGCTGACGCGCATCGTCGGGGCCAGCGGTTTCGATGCAAAGCGCGACATCGCCGCGATCAGTGTGTATCGCTGGGGCCACGGCTACGCGTCCGACAGCAACAGCCTTTACGACACCGGGCCCAGAGCTTTCGCAGTTGCACACCAGCCCTTCGGCCGCGTTGCCGTTGCCAACTCGGACGCTGTCGGCACGCCGTATGCGCACGCCGCAATCGATCAGGCTCATCGCGCGGTCGACGACGTGCTACACGCGTCCTAGGCAATCCGCCCTTCGATCAGTGACTCGCTGACTGTGAAATGTCCTTGAGTGCATCCCTCGCGTCCTGCCCATCGGCCAGCGTACGCACCACGATGTCACGATCAGTGACGATGCCGACGAGGCGCTCGTTCTCGGCGACTGGCAGCGATCCGATGTCTTCATCGCGCATGCGGCGTGCAACTTCCGGAATCCGTACGTCCGGGTCGACGAAACTGACCTTCTGGGTCATGCACTCATGTACTCGCATCCTGGGCCTCCGTCAGTCATTCCTTGATGTCTTGATGACGCCCTCAGCTGCCGCGATCTTATTGATCCTGGTCAGATGCGCCTCGACCTTCGGCAGAATCTCCGAGGCAAACTGCTTGGCGTCGGCGTCCTTGCCGGAATCGATCTCCTTCTTGAGCAGCTCGACCGTGTCCTGGTGAGCCTTGATCTGCCCCTGGATGTACTCCTTGTCGAAGGAGGTGCCGGACTTCATCTCGAGCATCTTTCCCTTGGCCTTCTGCGTCACGCTGGGTCCATCCGGAAGCTTCACGCTCTTCGAGTCGGCGAGCTGCTTGAGCTTGTCGTTCGCGGCCGTGTGATCCTTCACCATCATGGCAGCGAACTCCTTGACCGCCTGGCTCGAGCCGTTTTTCTGTGCCAGCTTGCCTGCTTCCACTTCCGCCATGCCGCCCTGCGCGGCGTGCTCGTAGAAGTTCGCGTCGGGGTTCGAGTATTGAGCGAGCGCCAGTACCGGCGCGCTCAGCATGATTACAGCTAAGAGACTCTTCATGGTAGGACTCCTTGTCGTGGACCGCATGCTTGGAAAGAGCATGTTTCGTGCCAGCAATTGCATTTGTGGGAATGCGCCGACGGCGGTTGCGAACTTCATCTGTCAGCGCGGTCGAAGTCTCGGATGCGAATCGAAGACTACGGCCTGATCGGCAATACGATCACATCCGCCCTGGTCGGTCGCGATGGCTCGATCGATTGGCTGTGCCTGCCAACTTTCGACGCTGGCGCATGCTTCGCCGCCCTGCTCGGCGATGCCCGCAACGGCTGTTGGAAGATTGCGCCGCCCGGCGACGGCTACATCGCAACCCGCGCCTATCGGGAACGCACAGCCATTCTCGAAACGAACTTCGAGTGCGAGCGCGGCTCATTCACTGTCATCGACTTCATGCCACCGCCGGACACGCAGCGCGACCGTGTCGATGTGATCCGGATGGTCAGATGCGACAGGGGTCGCGTCGCGGTGCATTCACGCCTGGTAATGCGCTTCGACTATGGCCACGTCATCCCCTGGGTGCAGAAGTGCGACGTCGGAATCATCGCGATAGCGGGTCCCGATGCGATCCAGTTCCAGTCCGAGGTCGAGCTGCGCGGCGAGGACATGACGACGCGCGCGGATTTCAAGCTCAAGGCGGGTGAGGCGCGCGCTTTTTGCCTGACGTGGTTTCCTTCTCACCTGCCAGTTCCCAAACCACTCAACGCGAAGCGTGCGCTCAGGGCGACGGAGCGCTGGTGGAAACGGTGGACTTCGCAAGCTGAAGAGCTCGACCTCTGGAATGAAGCCGTGATGCGTTCATTGATCACGCTCAAGGCCGCGACCTTCAGCCCGACGGGAGCGATCCTCGCCGCACCAACGACTTCTCTCCCGGAGCAGATCGGCGGTGAGCGCAACTGGGACTATCGCTATTGCTGGATCCGCGATTCGACACTGTTGCTCTACGCACTGCTGGTCTCGGGGTTCCAGGACGAGGCCAGGGATTGGCGACGCTGGCTGCTGCGAGCTGCCGCGGGCGAACCGTCGAAACTCCAGATCATGTACGGACTGCGCGGCGAGCGCCGACTGACCGAGTGGACGATCCCCTGGCTTGCCGGGTACGAAAACAGCCTGCCGGTTCGCATCGGTAATGCAGCGCATGTGCAACTGCAGCTCGACGTCTACGGCGAGTTGATGGATACGCTTCACGTCGCACGCCGCTTCAAGCTCGGGGCACCTGCCGAGGCGTGGCAACTGCAGAAGCAGCTGGTCGCATTCGTCGCACAGGCCTGGGACAAGCCCGACTACGGCATCTGGGAGGTACGTGGCCCGCCCCAGCACTTTACTCACTCGAAAGTCATGTCCTGGGTCGCCATCGATCGTGCCATCCAGAGCGTGGAGAAATTCCGGCTGCGCGGTCCGGTCAAGGAATGGCGCCGCCTGCGCAACGCCATTCATGCCGATATCTGCGAGAACGGATACTCCAGGCGCAAGCAGTGCTTCACCCGGATATACGGCGGCGAGGAACTCGATGCCTCGCTCCTCCTCATCGCGCAGTGCGGCCTGGTCGAGCCCGATGATCCGCGTTTCATCAACACCGTCGAGGCGATCGAACGGGAGCTCAAGGTGGATGGACTGGTGCGGCGTTATCGCGCCCACCGGCTGGAGGACGGCGTAACCGGGAGCGATAGTGCCTTTCTCGCCTGCAGCTTCTGGCTGGTGGACGCGCTCATTCTCATCAACCGCTATGACGATGCGCTCGCGCTGTTCGAGCACCTGCTCGAGCTACGCAACGATCTCGGGTTGCTCGCCGAAGAATATGATGCTCGTGCGCGTCGCCAGCTCGGCAACTTCCCGCAGGCCTTCTCACATATCGCGTTGATCAACTCCGCGCACAACCTGGTATCTCATCGGGCACCTGCCAAGGACCGCGCGAAGTAGAGCGCCGCCGGATGACGTCAATCGACCCCCCGCAACGGCAAGCGTAGCTAGCCGCGACCGACGAACGGCATCTTGGTGGCCATGACCGTGAGCGACAGAACGTTCGCATCGAGCGGCAGGCTCGCCATGTACTTCACCGCTTCCGCGACGTGCGCAAGATCCAGCATGGGCTCAACCGCCGTCGAACCATCCGCCTGCAATGTGCCCTTGGAAACATGGGTCGCGAGCTCAGTAGCCGCATTACCTATATCGATCTGGCCGCAGGCGATGTCGTAGGGCCGACCTTCCAGGGCGGTCGCCTTGGTGAGTCCGAGGATCCCGTGCTTGCTCGCGGTATAGGCCGCGGAGTTGAGTCGCGGCGTCATGGATGAAATGGATCCATTGTTGATGATGCGCCCGCCGCGCGGCGTCTGACTCTTCATCAGGCGCACCGCTTCCTGCGTGCAGAGAAATGCGCCAGTGAGGTTGATGTCGATGACGGACTGCCACTCGGCGACCGTCAGTTCCTCGAGCGGCACGGGCCGCGCACCGATGCCGGCGTTATTGAAGAGCAGGTCGAGGCGGCCAAATTCCTGGCGGACTCGTTCGAACAGCGCGTGCGTCGCCGGCTGCTTGGCGATGTCGGTAGAAACGGCGAGTGCGCGTTGCCCTCGTGCCTCGATATCTTCCGCAACGAGCGCAAGTGGCTCCGGGCGACGCCCCGCGAGCACGACCGCGAAGCCCTCCTCCGCAAGCGCGAGGCTCGCGGCCTTGCCGATGCCTGAGCCTGCCCCAGTAACGAGCGCCACCTTCACAGGAAACTGCGCACCGAAAGCACCACGAAGAAACCATAGAAGACGGTCATGCACGCGAGCGCGACCCGGCGCCACATCGGCGGGCGCAGCGCAGCCGGCAGCAGTCGCGTGTTGATGTACAGGAGATGGATCGAGGCGACGACGAATATGAAGCCGGCAACGTTCGCACCGATTTGCAGGAGCACGATCGGCTGCGCCAGCTTGAGCGCGATGATTCCCCAGACGACGATGACAGCCAGCACGAAGTAGTAGACGCTCCGCACGTCCCCGCCGCGCCAGTCGCGCACGCGCCGGCTGCCGCTCCACAGGATGTCCGTGATGGTCCGCGCCATGCCATCCACGATGTCCAGCTGGCATTTGAAGAGCAACCACGCTCCCAGCAAGGCGATCACGGCAGCGAGCCACGGACCGACTTGCGCGCCAATCGTGCCGGCCAGCGCCGCGCTCATGCCTGGGCCGCGAATGTCGATGCCGTGCGGCATGAAGGTCACGTACAAAAGAGCGGGAAGCACCATTCCCAGTATTGCGCCTACGAAGAAAACGCCCCACTGGTCAGCCCTGACGATGCGCCACCAGCCGCGCCAGCGCTGCATGGACTCGACATCCGGAGTGAACTTGAAACCGTGGTGCGCGAGGTTCACGCGCTCACCCCCGATCGCCGCCGGGATGTATCCCGCGAGTTTCCCCATCCCGTAGCCCTTGTCGCGTGCCCAATTGCCCAGCCCAATGTTGAGCGCACCACCACAGCCGGAGTACGCCGCCAGTGCGCCGATGAGGAAGAAGTCCACGCCATCCGGAAGGAATACAAAGCGGTGGCTCGCCAGATCGAACCCGCCGAGGCCGACTGTTGCGGCCAGCAGGGTGTGCCCGGGAACGAAGACCATCGCCATCACCAGGAAGCTGCCGAGAATCACGACGACCAGCACCCAGTTGAGCAACTCGAGCGTCCGGCCAACACGCCGGCCGAGCAGCAAGAAGGTGACACAGGCCAGGAAGAGACCGACGCCGATGTAGTAGACGGCTGCGCTATCCTCCGGGCCCGCAAGACGGCCGGCTGCAAGAAAGAAGATGATGCCCGCCGAAGTCGCTGCCCACGCCGGCCAGCCGACCTGGAGAAAGAAGAATCCCGCGTAGACCCAGGCCCAGGCGGTTGCGGAAGGTCGTGTACGCATGAAGCCGCTGAACGCCGGCTCACCGGTCGCGACGACGTAGCGCATGACTTCGGTGTTGAAGACGGCCTGCAGAAAAACAGAGACCATGGTCACCCAGAGGAGCGAGAGCCCGTACTTCACGAACGCCGCGGGGCCGAGCAGGAACTCCCCGCTCCCGATCGACACGCCGAGCACGATGATGCCGGGGCCGACCACACCGAGCCAGCTGAGCCCCTTCGGCATTGGAGGAGCCGGCAACGCGGCCTGCACCCATGGATCGAGGCCCGTGCGTGTCTCCGGTCCCACAAACGTCTGAGCCTGTGCCGAAGCCGCACTCATGCATCTCCCCCTGCGCGAAGGCTATTCTAGGGCTCACGCGATAGCAAAGACGGTAAGTTCAAACGCATGACCATGTACGGACCGATACGCGCGACGCTGCTGGTGGCCGCATGCGCGCTCTACTTCGTCGGACACTCGGCGCGCATCTCCGCTGCCGAGAGTCAGCCACACGCGGCTTCGGCGACTCCGGTGCGCATCGTGGCGTACATCATGAGTTGGACGACGCCTCCGGACATCCATCCGGAGAAGCTCACACACATCAACTTCGCATTTGGCCGGATCGACCGTGACGGCAAGGTGGTGCTGCCGCATCCGGGTGTGGCCGCGCAGCTTGCGCAATTGCGCGCGCTCAAAACCAGGAATCCTGGACTGAAGATCATCATCTCGGTGGGCGGCTGGACCGCCGAGGGGTTCTCCGACGCAGCGTCGTCCACTGCCTCACGCAACGTATTCGCGAACAGCGCGGTCGCGTTGCTGCGCGAACATGAGCTCGATGGGATCGATCTCGACTGGGAGTATCCCGGGCAGAGCGTCGCCGGCATCAAGTCGCGGCCCGGGGACAAGCACAACTTCACGCTGCTGCTGAAGACCCTGCGCGAGCAATTGGATCGTGCCAGCGCAGAGGATGGCCGAACGGCTGGCAATCATTACCTCCTGACGATCGCATCCGCCGATCGCGAATATTTCGACTACACCGAGATGGAGAAGCTCCACGTCTATCTCGATTGGCTCAACGTGATGACCTACGACTTCTTCAACAGCCTGACACCGACCACCGGCCATCACGCGGGTCTGTATCGCTCGCCATTCGCGGCGCCAACCGATCGGAATGCGGACGCCTCAGTGAAGCAGCACCTGGCGGCGGGCATTCCCGCGGACAAACTCGTGCTCGGAGTCGCTTTCTACGGCCGCGGGTTCGCCGGGGTGAGCCCATTACACAGAGGTCTCAATCAGCCGTATGAACGCTTCGAAGCCGCGCACCCGTATGCGGAGCTGGTCGATAAGCTCATCGGCAAGCAAGGCTTTGTCCGCGAGTGGGATGCACAGGCAAAGGCGCCCTTCCTTTGGAACGCGACGACTCACGCGTTCATCACCTACGACGACCCCGAGTCGATCGCGATCAAGGCGGACTACGTCAAGAGCCATCACCTCGGCGGCATGATGTTCTGGGAGCTGAGCCAGGATCATCAGGGCGAGCTGCTCGATACGATCGCTGGCGCGCTGAGTCGCGCAGCGGCGGATCAACCTGTAGTTGTGCCGATCACGCTGCTTGGCAACTTTCCTGTTGTCAGCGTGCAAATCGCCGGGACCGATGTGCCCTTGATATTTGATTCGGGCAATTCTGGAACGGTAGCCCTGACGCAGGCGGTGATCGATCGCGTAAAGGCAGTGCCGACCGGTGAAACTTCCAGGGGCATGGATCCGAAAGGGAACGTCATCGAGTATCCGAAGTTCAAGATCCCGCGCGTTCAGATAGGAACCGCCGTCTTCACCGATGTCGTCGGTGAACTGGATGTACACGACCCGTCTTACCAGGCGACTCAAGTGGGCCAGCAAGGCTTCTTGGGGACATCCCTGTTGAAGCCGTACAAGGTCGTACTCGATTACCCACATCGGAGAATCACGTTGGTGCCGGCTGGCAGTACGACGTCGGCTGGTTGCAAGGGAACGGCCGTACCATTTTCACCGGCATGGCACGGCGAGCCTGCCACCGAGGTGGACACCGACCTGGGGAAATTCGTGGTGTGGTGGGATACCGGGACCCCAACATCCGTTCTCAGCAAGAAGGCCGCTGAGCAGGCGCGCCCTTCTCTGGCCGAAGACTCGGTGACATCGAAGCGGCTCGCTCTCGGGGACGCCGACTTCGGACCGTGGCAGTTTGTGGTGTCGGAGATGGCCTTACCGCCCGGATTCGACGGCCTCATCGGCTACGATTTCTTTGCCCACCACGTCGTCTGCATGGATTTCCCAGCGGCCAGGCTTCTAATCCAACCCTAGACTCTCGTCCGCTCGAAAAGGATCGCAGGTCGTTCCGCCGCCAGTTACGCCACCGCGACCAGTCGTTTGCCGGAACCGTCCGGCGCATGAGCCGAGCCGTGAAGGATCGATTACGAAATTTTGGATCAGCGTGTCGAGAACTGCCCGCGTGCTCCGACTTACTCCCGAAGCACCCATTGCGTGACCATCAACGAGGCACAAGGCCATGAAATACATATTGATGATGCAATTCCCGCTGGCGGATTGGAAAACCTCTCGCATGGAGCTCTGGCCGCCGCAGGACGCTAAGGCGCACCTGGATTTCCTGCGCCGGTTCAACAAGGAGCTCACCGAAACCGGCGAGTTCGTGCGTACGGAGGGCCTGGGCGGGCCCGAACAGATGAAAGTGGTGCGCGCCAAGAAGGACGGCACACCGGTGATCACTGACGGCCCGTTTGCCGAATCGAAGGAGATTCTGGCGGGCTACTGGATTGTCGACGTCGAAACGCCGCAACGCGCTTATGAGCTCGCCGCGCGTGCCTCCGCCGCGCCGGGCCCCGGTGGCGCGCCGCTATGCATGCCCATCGAGGTGCATCCGGTGATGATGAGCCTGCCAAGCAACGACGTTTGACGCACGCATCCGCGTTCTTCGGATAAGGTTGGCATCAAGGAATGAATTGGCGCGCCCGGAGAGATTCGAACTCCCGACCCTCAGGTTCGAAGCCTGATGCTCTATCCAACTGAGCTACGGGCGCGCAGACCTAGCCCACCGCGATTACAGATTACCCGCAAACGCACGGTCGAGGACAGATGGAACTAACGCGGCCAACTCTACGGCGGCCTCGGCTTGGAGGCGCTTCAGTGCATCCACTTCGACCGTCTGGAAGAAGTGAACATCCCGTCAAAGTACCTGTTCGATGTGCGGCATCTATTATCGACTAGCTGAATCGCGCACGAGCTCTGACTGATCAGTTGGGCGCGCCGTGCCATTGACAATTCCCGCACACGGAAAACTGGATTGAGTCACTACTGACAGCGCATCGCATCGCTAGACTCCCGGCCCGTTTGCCCAACGCGGCTAGCAGTATGGAGTGAAAAGATGATGCGACGGTTTGCGATTCTTTGTCTGACGGCTGGCCTTATGGTTGGCTGTGGCGGTGGTGGTGGCGGCAGCAATCCTCCCCCTCCTCCTAACAAGTCGGTCGGTGGCATCTGGACCGGCGTTACCCCTGATGGTCTTCAGGTCATTGGTTTGATCACGGAAGCGGGACAGTTCCACTTCCTGCAAGAAGATGGCGTGCAGTACTTCGGGACCATGACGGTCTCGAATCAGACCTCGATCAGCGGCACGTTCACGGGCTACACACCAATCGGCACGTCGTTTCCTGACGGTGCTACCCGAGGCTCAGGCACGTTCACCGGCACGGTGACGGAACGAGCTGTTCTCACAGGCACCACTGATTTCACGAGCGCGAATGGCGGACACACAGTAGGTCCGCTGACTCTGCACTACGAGTCGCTCTATGACCGCGACTCCTCGCTCGCCATGATCTCTGGCAACTTCGAGGATGTGGATGGCGTGGTGGTCAACATCAACAACGGCGTGGTCTTCGCCCAGGATGCAGTCACCCATTGCGTCATCAATGGCAGCGTGTCGGTGATCGACACGCAGTTTAATGCATACCGCGTGCAGTACACCTACAGCAGTTGCATCGGGTCCGATGCGATCTTGAACGGTGTGAACTTCGACGGCTTGGCCACGCTCGACAACACCTCGCCGCCCGATGAATACATCGTCGCTGGCGTTACGGCGCAGGTAGGCAACGTTGGCGTGTCGATCATCCACGTCCTGCTACGCACTTGAGACCGGGAACCAACATGAAACGGTCTGTGATCTCCTGTTCATTGATGCTATCGCTGCTCAGTGGCTGCGCCGTGCACACCAAGGCCGTGCCCACCAAGGGCGCGGCCTTTGTACCCTCGCATAACCATGCGGTCTGCATGCTGCCAGGCCTACTGCCTGCGGGCTTCCAGTACTTCGAGGTTGGTAGGATCGCCGCGACCAAGCGCACGTATGGTGGCTCAGATCAACTCATCGGTGAGATGGCGAACGAAGCACGCAAGCTGGGCGCTGACGCCGTGGTGAACTTCCACGTCGGCCAGAAGTTCAAGAGCCCGCTACCCTGGCGCGTCGTGGCGCCGACGGGATCTGGCACTGCGGTCAAACTCAAACCGGAGTCACCGGCCATTGACTGCGCGATGATGGGCGGGCGGTCAGTCTGATCCGAAGACTTGGCAGACGGTATCTCACTGCCAACTGACCCACAATAAAAGGGGCGCATCGTGCGCCCCTTTTTTCATTGCAGTTGTTCGCGGCGGGCGCAATCGAGGCGCCGCTCACGCCCCGGGCGCAGACGGGGAAACGGCGCGAGAGCGCTGAGCTGTAGCCAGTCGGGAAACTGCTTCCTGAGCACAGACGGGCCGACGAGCTCGATCCGGCCGGCGCGAATCTCCCCGCGCAGATCGCGGATGCCGCGCCACGCTTCGATGAAGAGCCGCAGATCGGAGCGCGCCGTGATGTCGACCTCATGACCTGGATCTTTCAGGCACATATCGATGACGCCGCCTTCGCTGACCAGCCAGAAGCGACGGTAGTCGCGCGGCGCGCCCGTGAATTCGAGCTGCAGAACCGTACGTCGCGGTGGCATGCGCGCGGCGTCCAAACGCACATGCATGCTCCAGAGCAGGAACGCCGGGTCGAGATCATCGTCGCGCATGTCCCGGCTCCAGTGTTGTCCCCAGATCGCGATGCTCTCGATGATGGGCTCGAGCTCGCGCCCAGCGGGCGTCAGCGCGTACTTGCGCGCCCTTCCCTTCTTCGCGGCAGAGCGCTCGACGAGCCCGGCACGCTCGAGCTGGCCCAGTCTCCGCGACAGGAGCGACGGCGAGATACGCGGCACGCCGCGATGTATCTCGTTGAACTGCGTGCAGCCGTCAATCAGACGGCTGATGACCAGGACGGTCCAGCGCTCGCAGAGCAGTTCCGCCGCGAGCGCGAGCGGGCAGTACTGACCGTATCCGCGTCTCATGACGCGTGATTGTTGCAGGCCGGCAAGCGCAAGGCCACTACAGAATCAGTAGTAGATCCACGAATGCCGCGCCGATAGATTCCCGGTCACCGCACCGCACCGGAGTCGTTCATGAAATACGGGTTCTTGATTGCGACCGTGATGCTCTTCCTCGGCGCATGCATGCAAGGCGACCGCGATCATCACACCAATGCCGAGGTGGTGACCGCCTGGAACGAACGCGTCCTGGCAATGGCTGCGGCCGAGGACAAGTTGCTGACGCTGAAAGGCGTGCGCACCGCCGCCATGATGCATCTCGCGATGCACGATGCACTCAATTCAATCGAACGACGGTACGTCCCCTATGCCTTCAATGCCGATGCGCGCGGCGCAGATCCTGTCGCTGCGGCCGCCCAGGCCGCCTACGAAGTTGTGGTCAATCAGTATCCCGGATCGCAGACTGATCTCGATCAGGAGTTGCAGAAGTGGCTCGCACTGGCCACGAACGAGCAAGCCCGCGCGAAAGCTGTCGAGACAGGCAAGGCAGCCGCGACCGCGGTCCTGACGCGACGCGCGGACGACGGCTGGAACGATCCGGCGCTCTACAAGCTGCAACCGATGGCACCTGGCGTATATGCCGAGTTCCCCGAAGAGAGCGGTACTCCCCAGGGCTTCGTATTTGGCGCGGGCTGGGCGACGGTGAAGCCTTTCGCGCTGCGTGCGCCGGACCAGTTTCGTTCACCGCCTCCGCCGCCGATCACGAGTGCGGTCTACACCCAGGCCTTCAACGAGGTCAAGGAGGTTGGGCGCTTCGAGAGCGCCTCGCGCACTGCGGATCAGACCCATCTCGCACTCTGGTGGAAGGATTTCGTCGAGAACTCTCACAACCGACTCGCGCGCCAGATCGTCGCACAGGAAAACACGGATCTGTGGGTCGCGGCTCGGATGTTCGCGTTGCTCAACATGAGCGTCATGGACGCTTACATCAGCGTGTTCGAGAACAAGTTCTTCTACAACCACTGGCGCCCCTACACCGCGATCCGCTGGGCCGCCAACGACGGCAATCCCGATACCGTTCCCGATCCGGACTGGAACAACACTCATCGCCACACCTATCCGTTCCCGTCCTATCCGTCGGCTCACGGCACAGCGTGCGCGGCAGCAATGACGGTCCTGGCGGAAACTTTTGGCGGGAACTACGCCTTCACGATGCGAACCGAGGAAGCGGACTCGGCGGGCCCGATGTCACCCAAGATGAAGATGGAGCCGCCGACTCGTTCGTTCAACAGCTTCTCGGATGCGGCGATGGAATGCGCGATGTCGCGCATGTATCTCGGGATCCACTTCCGCTACGACTCAGAGGAAGGCAACAAGCTCGGCAAGCAGGTCGGTGCCTATGTGGTCGAAACCTCACTTGCGCCATCACGAGGTTCACCCTGAGTCCCTGATTGAGGCTGGAACCAGGCCAACTCGGACCGACGGTGTGGACATCATTTCTTCTGCGCGGCGGCGATGTACTCGTCGATCTGCGTTTCGAGGATCGGTAGCGGCACGCCGCCGTTCTCCAGCACCGCGTCGTGAAAGGCGCGCAAGTCAAAGCGCTCGCCGAGCGCATCGTGCGCCTTCTCGCGCAGCTCCAGGATCTTGAGCTCGCCCATCTTGTACGCGAGCGCCTGCCCCGGCCACGCGATGTAGCGATCCGTCTCGGTGCGCACCTCGTGCAGCGACAGCGCAGTGTTGCTGCCGAGATATTCCAGTGCGCGGTCGCGTGACCAGCCTTTCCAGTGCATGCCGGTGTCGACCACGAGCCGGCACGCGCGCCACATCTCATAGGTGAGTCGCCCGAACTCATCGTAGGGCGTCTTGTACATGCCCATTTCCTTGCCGAGCTTCTCCGAGTAGAGGCCCCAACCCTCGCCGAAAGCGTGCGGATAGAGATCGAGGCGAAACGGCGGCACGTTCTCGAGTTCACGCCCGAGTGAGCCCTGCAAGTGATGTCCCGGTACCGCCTCGTGCAACGTAAGAGCAGTCAGTGCGTAGAGCGGCCGCTTCTCGAGCGCAAAGGTATTGACCCAGTACTCGCCGCCCTTGTTGCCGCCAATGGGCGGCGGTGAGTAGCGGCCGGCGGTGTAGTTCGGCGCGAGTTCCGCAGGCACCGGCTGCACGCTGTACGGGAGGCGCGGGAGTTTGCCGAAGTACCCCGGGAGTTTCCCGTCGATCTGCTTGGCGATATAGGACGCATCCTTGAGCAGCTCGTCCCCCGTGTGGGCGTAGAAGCGCGGATCGGTGCGCAGGAACTTCAGGAACGCCGCGAAATCGCCCTTGAAGCCCGTCTGCCGCATCACTGCGTCCATCTCAGAATGGATACGCTCGACCTCGTGCAGCCCGATCTCGTGCACCTGGTCCGGCGTCACCTCGAGATTGGTGAAGTAACGCACCAGCGCTTCGTAGTACGCCTTGCCCTCCGGCAGCTCGCTGGCAGCGATCGTCTGGCGTGCGCCCGACAGGTATTCCTTGTTGAAAAACTCGAGCAGCTTCCGATAGGCGGGAATCGCGTCCGCTTCGATGGCGCTGCGTCCCGCCGTCATCAGACGTTCCTGGTCCGCCACGCTGATGCTGTCGGGGAAACGGGTGAACGGCTCCCAGAAGGGACTCTTCTCCGCCGAGGGGTATTGCTGGCCCTCCATCACCTTGATGACGCCGGGCAGGATCACCGCCGGCAGCGTGAATCCGTCCGCCATCCCCTGCCGCAGGTTCGCGATCTGCTGGTCAAAGTAAGCCGGGATCGCGTGCAGCCGCGCGATGTAATTCTCGTAATCATGTAGCTGGCCCATCCGCAGCCCGGACGCCATGCGCATCACATTGATGTAGAACCCCTCATCGCTGGTCAGCGGAATGCGCCAACCCTTGAAGGGCGCAAGCGCGATGCGATGCTTCAGGACGAACTCGAACAGGTCGTAGTTGACCTGGTCGTCATGGCTGAGTGACGCGCGTGAAATAGCGGCGAGGCGCTGTTGGAACCCTTGATCCTGCTTCAGGTGACGGTCGAAGTCCGCCGGCGCTTCCGCCGGCAGGCGATCGTCGTACTCGTGAACATCGGAGATCGTGGCGAACAGCGGGTCATCGCGCATGCGCGTGCTCCACTCATCCGCGAACAGCTGGTGCAGGGCCGCCGACGCCTGCGAATCGGCCCTACTCGCTGGCTGCGGTGCTGGGGCGCAGCCGAAAAGGAATGCGACGAGCGACAGGCACAACAGACCGATGCGCATGAGCGAGCTCCCAGGAGGACGGGCGTTGAATGTTTCACGAACGTGACGGGCTTGTCGAGCTTCTGCAGGGCGCGCGCCATTGATTCCGACTGGTCGATCGGTACGACGGTGTCATCGGTCTCGATCATCGCCTCGCTCTGCCACCGAGCAGCGTGACCGTCCGGTGTGGTTACGCAGCATCGACCTCGACGACTTCGCCTTGTGAGACCAAATACCGCACCTGCACACACTTGATCATGGCTTCAGATCGATGCGTTTGAGGATACTCCGGAGCGTGTTGAACATGATGATATTGTGTGATCCAAGGCTTCGTACGCCTGCATTTCTGGCCGAAGTGCAATGGATCTCCGGGAATCGCTGCGACGGGAAATGACGTTGTGAAGAAGCAGGCTCTCGACCGCTACGCTGCCAAGCGCAAGTTCACGGTGACGCCGGAGCCCGGCCCGAAGCTCGTTTCGCGCCGCGGTCCGTTGCTATTCGTGATCCAGAAGCACGCGGCGACCCGTCTGCACTACGACTTCCGCCTCGAACTCGATGGCGTTCTCAAGTCCTGGGCGGTGCCCAAGGGACCCTCGCTCGATCCCGCCGACAAGCGACTCGCGGTGGAAGTCGAAGACCACCCGTTCGACTACGGCTCGTTCGAAGGGGTGATTCCCGACAAGCAGTACGGTGCGGGCAACGTCATCGTGTGGGACTGCGGCGTGTACTCGCCGGACGAAGGTGGGAAGTACTCCTTCAGCGATCGGCGCGTAGCGGAGGAGCGGCTCCGACAGGAGCTCAAGGACGGCAAGCTGAGCTTTTTTCTCTGTGGGGAGAAGCTCAAGGGCTCATACACCCTGGTGCGAACCAAGCTCACCAAGCAGTGGCTCCTGATCAAGCACAGGGACCGGTTCGCACAGGCGAACGACGTGCTCGCGAAGGCCGCCTCGGTCCTTTCGGGTTACTCGCTCGACGACATGGCAACGAGTGATCTGCCGAAGCGGCTCGACGCCTCGCTGCTGGCGCCCGCGGGCCCGCCTGAAGCCGTGCCCAAGACGCTCGCGCCGATGCTCGCCGATATCGGTGATGAAGTACGCACCGATCCGAAATGGCTGTACGAGCCCAAGCTCGATGGCTATCGCGTTCTCGCGTTCGTTGAGGACGGCAAGGTACGGCTCCTATCCCGCAAGGGGATCGACTACACGGCGCCATTCCCGGAAGTCACGTCGGAACTGGCGCAGCTGCCGTACGACAGGATCGTGCTCGACGGTGAGATCGTCGCGTTCGATCCGCAGGGCGTGCCGTCATTCAATGCGCTGCAGAACCGCGCCAAGCTGAAGACCGACAAGGAGATCGCCGAGGCCCAGGCCACCTCTCCGATCGCGTATGTGTGCTTCGATCTCCTGCACTTCGCCGGCCTCAACCTGCGCGGCTCGCGTTACTTCGATCGGCGCCGCTATCTCACGCAATGCCTGCTGCCTTCTGCTCACATCCAGCTCGTGCACGTGTCGGACAATGCCGAGAAACTCTATGCCGCGGCGATGGACAGAGGATTTGAGGGAATCGTGGCAAAGCGCAAGGACAGCATCTACACACCCGGCAAGCGCTCGAACGCATGGCAGAAGATCAAGGCCGTGCAGAGCGCGGAGTTCGTGGTCGGCGGCTACACCAAGGGTAAGGGCGCGCGCGAACCCTTGGGTGCCCTCCTCCTCGGTTACTGGGACAAGAAGAATCTGCGGTACGTAGGCCACGTGGGCTCGGGGCTCGACGAGAAAACCTTCGCCGACCTGCGCGCGCGAGTCGCAAAGCTCACGCGCAAGACGCCGCCCTTTGCCGACAAGCCCGACCTGCACCGGCCCACGACCTGGCTCGAACCCAACCTGGTCGCCGAAGTGAATTTCGCAAGCTTCACGCCCGACGGGAATCTGCGCGCCCCAGTGTTCCTGCGATTGCGCGATGACATCAAGCCGGGCGACGTGCGCAGCGGCCCCGAGCAGATCGGCAAAGGCAACAGCGCCGGTCGATCGAATGGCGGCACGCGCGGCGCGGAATCCGAGGATGGTGCAGAGGAAACGCCGACCTCTAAGAGTGGCCGCAGTAGTCGAGCTCGCTCGAGCAAGCGAGGTGCCAAGGCGACGCGCGCCAGCTCCACGACCTCGACAGGCAGCCGCGCGACGAGCGCGCGTGTGGAGTCCGACGCCGCGGATCGCTCACCGTCGCAAGATCACATCGACTCCGCTCTCGAGCAGCTCGATCAGAAACCGAACCGCCTCGATATCAACGTCGGCGGCGCCATCGTCCGCCTCACCAATCTCGATCGCGAGTATTGGCCGGGCGACAAGAAGGCTAAATCGGTCACGAAGCGCGATCTGCTGCGCTATCTCGCGGGCGTGTCGCCTTACATGCTGCCGCACCTGCAGGACCGCCCGCTCACGATGATTCGCATGCCCGAAGGCATCAACGGCGAGCGCTTCTTCCAGAAACACTGGAGCCAGGCGAAGCCCGACTACGTCGACAGCGTCACCGTGTTCTCCGAGCACAAGGACGAACGGCACAGCTACGTCGTCGCCAACAACCTGCCGACACTTCTCTGGCTCGGGCAGGTCGGCACGCTCGAGTTTCACGTCTGGCATTCCCGCTATACGCCGGGGCCGGACACGCCGGCCCAGACCGCGGATTTTTCGAGCTCGATCGAGGCGCTCGAATCCTCAGTGCTCAACTACCCCGACTATCTTGTCTTCGACCTCGATCCGTACATCTATTCCGGCAAGGAAGCGCAAGGCGCGGAGCCCGAGCTCAACAAGAAGGGCTTCGCGATGGGTCGGCGCGTCGCCTTCTGGCTGCGCGCTCTATTAAAGGAGATGAAGCTGGATGCCGTGGTCAAGACCTCCGGCAAAACGGGCCTGCACATCTTCGTGCCGATCGAGCGCACGGTGAACTTCGATGAGGCGCGCAGGATCTGCGAAATGGTGGGCCGGCACCTGATGAGCCAGCACCCGAAGGACATCACGATGGATTGGTCGATCCCGAAACGCACCGGCAAGATCTTCATCGACTACAACATGAATGTGCGCGGCAAGACTTTGAACAGCGCCTACTCACCGCGTGGCGTCCCTGGCGCGCCCGTGTCGATGCCGCTCACCTGGGAAGAGCTCGAAGCCGCCGAACCCACGGATTTCACCATCGCCAACGCGCTGCAACGCTTGAGCAAAACCGGTGATCGCTGGCGCGATGTGTCGACCACGAAATACAGCCTTTCGCGCGCCCTCGCGAAGTGATTCAAGGTCACGCGCCCGCCCCTCAGCGGCATTCGCGCGCCGGCGCTACATAAGCGAGACCTGCTTCGCAACCCGCCCATCGCCGCCTTGCCAGTCCGGCGGCTACAACCCATTCTGCGTTCCGGATTAGGTCGCATGGCGTGGAATGTGAACCACGTCCAGAAATCAAATGCGGGTGCCGCAAGTGGGCGTTTCGACAGGATCTACGCAACCGCATAGCACCGCCGCCCCACCGGGATGGATCGACAAGCTCTGCATCGGGCTTGTGGTCTATGTCGTCATTTGTGTGGCCTGGATGCTCACAGGGTTCGGCGGCGAGCGAGTCAGCCATTACGTCGGTCTGTTGGCTGACGCCCCTGCCTGCTTCACCGCATTGATCGTCACCGCCGCGGCGACACGCCGGATGGCAGGTGGCATCTCGCGAATCGCCTGGGCCTCCTTGTCGACGGCGCTGGCTCTGTATTTCCTCGGCACCAGTACCGGCATCAACGACTGGTTGCATAACCGCGATCCGTTCCCCGGACCTTCGGACGTTTTCTACCTCGCCTTCTACCCATTCCTGGGTGTGGCCGTCGCCCTCATGATCCGGGCGGCAGCCGTGAGAGTGCGCTGGGCGCAATTCCTGATCGACGCTGCGATCCTGGTGGTCGGCTTCGGTGCGTTCTTCTGGTTCCTGATCATTCACCCCGCGGCCTCGAACGGCGAAGTCGACGTGCTCAAGAACGCGCTGAGCCAGACCTACATTGCCCTCAGCTGCATCCTGGTGCTGATGCTTGGCGTGCTGCTCCTCGCGGGCGCGGGCAACACGGTGGGGCGTCGCGTTCCGCTGTTGCTCTCGGTCGGTTTCGCGACCATGTTCCTCGGCGACATCCTGTGGTCGGTCGCGAAGATCGGTGGCGACTACCTGTCAGGTGACCTGCAGGACGTCCTGTACGTCTCCTGTTACGTACCGATGGCCTTCGCCGCACGCGAGCAGATGCGCGCTTCCGCCACCACGTCCCGGATCGAATCGGGTGCTTCGCGCACACTCGCTCAATCGTTGCCGTACGCCTCGATGCTGACCGCGTTCCTGGTGCTCGTGTCTTTCACGCGCGGCGACATCGGCAGCCCAGCGACCGTGATGACCATCGTCGTGTTCGGGCTGGCGCTCCTCGTGATGGTGCGCCAGGCACTGGTGCTGCGCGACGACGCCTTGATCCGCGAGCAACGCGCGGCTCGCATGGTCGAGGACCGTTATGCTTCGCTGATCGCGAACGCCTCCGACGTCATCATGACCGTCGCCGCCGACGGCTCACTCCTCTTTGTATCTCCCGCTTCCGAGCGCACGCTCGGCCTCAAGCCGGAAGCCGTGGTTGGGAAGAACCTGTTCGACATCTGGGGGGGTGATGACGCCGAACGACTGAAGACGTTCCTCGGCGAGGTCACCGCATCATCGGGCGAGGCTCTCGGCCCGATCGAAATGCGCATCGAACGCGACCGCGATCGCAGTGTGCTCGAGATCGTCGGTAGCAATCTGACCAACGATCCGGCCGTGCGCGGACTCGCGCTCAACTTCCGTGACATCACCGAGCGCAAGGCGCTCGAAGAGCAGCTGCGGCAGCTGGCGTTTCACGACTCGCTGACGATGCTCGCGAATCGCGGGCTGTTCCGCGACCGCGTGCAGCACGCCCTGACACTCGCGAATCGCGGACGGCAGCAGCTCGCCGTGATGTTCGTCGACCTCGACAACTTCAAGAACGTGAACGACTCGCTCGGCCATGACGCCGGCGACCGGCTGCTGCAAGCGGTGGCGCAACGGCTCGTGCAGTCGACACGTTTCTCGGACACGGTGGCGCGCCTCGGCGGCGACGAATTCGCCATCCTGCTCGAGGCAATTTCGACCACGGCCGAGGTCGAGCGCCTCGCCGCTTCGTTGATCGAGAAGCTCGACCAGGCATTCGTCTTGAACGCGACTGAAGTGCGTGTCTCAGCCAGCATTGGTGTGGCGTTCTCGACCCAGGAAGCGAGCGCCGAGGCGCTGCTGAGCAAGGCCGACACCGCGATGTACTTTGCGAAGGCCGCGGGCAAGAACCGCTTCCTGGCCTTTGAGCCTCTGATGCAGGAGATGCTCCAGGAGCGAACCCGCCTCGTGGCCGACATCGCCCGGGCCATTGCGAATGAGGAGTTCTTCCTCGAGTACCAGCCGATCGTCGATCTCGGCACGCGGAGCCTTTTGGGTGTAGAGGCGCTGGTGCGCTGGCGACACCCGGAACTCGGCGTGCTGATGCCCGGGCGCTTCATCCAGATCGCCGAGGAATGCGGCCAGATCGTCAAGCTCGGCCGCTGGGTGCTGGGTCGCGCGTGCCGCGAAGTACATGCGTGGCGCAACTCCGTCGCCGGTGGCGAGGGACTTCGGGTTGCCGTCAATATCTCGGGTCGCCACCTTCAGAATGGAGACTTGGCTCGCGACGTGCGGCACGCGCTGCAGGAGTCGGGACTCGAGTCCGGCAACCTCGTGATCGAATTGACCGAAAGCACGATCATGCACAACACCGAGGCGAACCTCGCCTGGCTGCAGCAGGTGAAGACGCTCGGCGTGCGGCTCGCGATCGATGATTTCGGCACCGGTTACTCGTCGCTTTCGTACCTGCACCGCTTTCCGATCGACATTCTCAAGATCGACCGATCGTTCGTTGGCCGCCTGACCAATTCCTCCACGGGCCCCGAGCTCGCGCGCGCAGTGATCACGCTCAGCGAGACGCTGGGTCTCGATACGGTGGCCGAAGGAATCGAGTTCGAGCCCCAGGTCGACGCGCTACTGAGGCTCGGCTGTGTTGCCGGACAGGGGTTCCTGTTCGCGAAGCCGGGCACTCTCGCGGACCTCTCGACGAGCGCTTTCGTCGCGAAACGCAACGAGCTCTGGAATTCCCGCGCGGTCCGCGAGGACCTTTCGCCGACAGGACGCTTTCGCGCGCTCGCGAAAGGCGCGGCCTAGCTGCGCCAGAAACGCTCGGCCTAATGCCCGCTTCGTTTGCGAGGCTTCTTCAGGCCCGCGAGCTTCCGTAGCGCCGCGTTCACAGACTTCGAGTCGCGATACACGGCTGCGACATCTGAATCGAGCACAGCGACGTTGGCTCCCTTTGCGAGCCGCGCGACATACTTGCCGCGTTCGCCTTTCGAGAAATCGTATTCTGGTCGCACGACGGTCAGGCGGCCTCGCCGCCAAGCCGGGCGCGCAGGAATTCCGGCGCAAAATCCGCGCCGTTTGGCCATACCAGCGTGTGTAGCTCGGGGTCGAGTCGAAAGCGGCGGAACATGTCCGGATCCTTGAGCGGTTCAAAGACCGGGCCGGTCAGCTCATCACGCAAATCTATCTCGCCCGCAAGGCCATCGCTCAAGATGAGTCGATCGATCGGCACGCATAGCAAGAAAGCGATAGCATGTCCTCGCCCAGGAAAGTCCGAACGCTCGATGCACGGGTGGATGCCGAGCTCGATGCCCAGAAGGGCCAAGCAGCTCAAGGGTGATCCAAGGCAATAGACGTCGGAAGAACTGAATGACGGACCTGAAACGTCTGCACAAGCGATGGAGCCGGAAGCCGAGTTACCGCAGGGCTTACGACGCGCTGCGGGAAGAATTCATCATCGCGCAGGCGATGATCGGTGCCCGTCAGCGCGCGGGCCTCACGCAGACTGAGCTCGCCAGGCGAATCAAGACTACGCAATCGGTGATCGCGCGCTTGGAGAGTGGCCGTGCCCTCCCGTCTGGCCGGACATTGCAGCGCTTCGCGCGCGCGACGGGCTCCCGGCTCGCAGTTCGTTTCGAACCTATAGCCAGCAGGTGAGTGACTTGCCATAGGCTTCATGTTGCACCCTACCTGCCCACAATGGCATTATGTTCCTCCGTACAAACATAGCCTTACGCGAGCTTTCTCGAAAGGTTGATCCATGGCTGCAGCACCACGCTCTATCGGCTCACTAACAATATCGTTCGGGCTCGTCGCCATCCCGGTGAAGCTCTTCACCGCGACGCAATCCTCCGGACAGCTTTCCTTCAACCTGCTGCACAAGGAATGCAGCTCGCGCTTGAAGCAGCAATACATTTGCCAGAAGGACGGCAAGATCGTCGATCGCGACGACATGGTGAAGGGCTACGAATTCGCCAAGGACCAGTACGTCACGTTCACGCCCGAGGAGATCAAGGCGCTCGAGGAAGTCGGCACGCATTCGGTCGACATCTCGGAGTTCGTACCGATCGAGTCGGTCGATCCCGTGTACTTCGACAAGATGTATTATCTCGCCCCGGACAAGGGAGCCGCGAAGTCCTACGCGCTCCTCACCGAGGCGCTGAAAGAGATGAAGCAGTGTGCGGTCGGCCGCTGGGCGAGCAAGGGCAAGGCCCACATTGTGATCCTGCGACCGATCGGTCACACGCTCTCGATGCAGCAGCTGCATTTCGCCGGCGAGGTTCGGCCCGCCGCCGAAGTCGATGTGCCGAAGACCGAAGTGAAGGCGCAGGAGCTCAAGCTCGCGCGCCAGCTCATCGAGCAGCAGATGACCGAAAAGTACGACCCGAAAGCCTACGTCGATGAAGTACGTGGGCGGATCGATGCGGAGATTCAGAAGAAAGTGGAAGGCAAGGAGATTTCGATCACCGAGCTCGAACCCCCCGCCAAGGGCGGCAAGGTGATCGACCTCATGGAAGCGTTGCGCGCGAGTCTCGAGAAGACCGGGAAGGAGCGCGCCACCGCATCGAAGTTGGGCGACCGCAAGGCACCGAAGCGCGTCGAGCATGCGGCGACGAAGACCCGCAAATCGACGCGGCGGTAATACCGCAGAGAGACGAGATGCATTCCTACAGTGTGCGGGACGTAGAGCGTGTCCTGCATCTGTCGCGCAGTACCATCCAGGGGCTCATCGACGGTGGATTCGTCAAGCCCGCACGTGGTCCGCGGCGCCAATACCAGTTCTCCTTCCAGGACCTGATCGTCTTGCGCGCCGCGCGCGCACTCCAGCAGGCCAAGGTTTCGCAGAAGCGCATCAAGCGCGCCCTCAAGGATCTGCGCGATCACCTTCCCGATGAGATGCCGCTCTCCGGCATCAGCATTACCGCGGTCGGCGACCGCGTCGTGGTACGCGAAGGCAAGAGCCTGCGCCAGGTCGATGACGGGCAGTACGTGCTCGGGCTCGATGTGAGCGTAGATGAGGGCGAGCTCCAGGTGGTCGAAGTGCCGGCGCCCGTGATCCTCAAGGCTGCGCCCGCCGTGACCGATTTGGTCGACTGGTTCGCAACCGGCGTCGAGCTCGAGCTCGTCAATCCACGCAAGGCTCAGGATGCCTACGAGCACGCGGTGGTGAACGATCCGCTCAACATTTCGGCCTGGACCAACTGGGGGCGCCTACTGCACGAGCAGGGCGATCTCAAGAAAGCGGAAAGCGTTTACCGGCGCGCGCTGAGCCACGTCGAGCCCGATTCGGTGCTCATGTTCAATCTCGGCGTCCTGCTCGAAGACCAGGGCCGCATCCGTGCCGCGATCGAGGCCTATCAGGTCGCGGTCACCGAAGATCCGATGCTCGCCGATTGCCACTTCAACCTGGCGCGCCTCTACGAAAGCTTCGGCCAGCCGCAGCACGCCATCCGCCACCTCGGCCAGTACCGGCGCCTGATGACGAGCGCGCGGGGCTGATTCAAACCGCGCCAATCTTCAGGCGACCGACGTACTCGCGCACTTGCTCGCGAAAGCCTTCGCTGCTGGTGACGGTGGTTCCGCCGCTGAGCACCAGGATGAAGTCGCCTCTCGGGGTGCGGCTGATCTCGCGCAGGTGACGCGTGTTGACCAGGCAGGAGCGGCTGATCCGCAGCATCGGCTCGGTGCGCATTGAGACTTCCGCCTGTTGAAGCGTACTGCGCGCGTGGTACACGTCGCGGCAAACTGTGAGCTTGACGTAGTTGCGGTCGCCCTCCACCACTTCCACCTGTGCGGCTTCGAGCATCAGCATGCGACCGTCGCGTTCGGCCACGAAGCGCGGGCTCGCATCGGCCAGCGCGCGCGTGCCGCGCTCGAGTTGCGCGAGCAGCGAGGCCAATGCGGCCTGCCGGTCGGCCGCGCTCTCGACATCACGGCGATGGCGCACCTGCGCCAGCGTGCGCCGCAGGCGTTCCTCGTCGAAGGGCTTGAGCAGGTAGTCGACGGCACGCACTTCGAAAGCGTCGAGCGCGAACGCATCGTACGCGGTGACGAACACGATCAGCGGCAGCGTGTCCGGATCGAGCGAGCGAGCGAGCTCCAGGCCGTTGAGCGAGTCCATCTGGATGTCGAGGAACAGGACGTGCGGAGGCTGGGCGCGGATGGCTTCGAGTGCTGCCCGCGGGTCGCCGTATTCGCCCACGACGCGCAGGTCAGGCTCGCCGCCGCAGAAGTCGCGCAGGCAGCGCCGCGCGGCGGGTTCGTCATCGACGATGATTACATCCATCATCGCGGGCACACTCAGGGCGCTTGTCTATCGATTTTCGGCCGGTCCTGAAGGAGGGGCAGCTGTATTGTGGCGACCCAGGTCCCGTCGTCAACAGCGGTGGCCTTCAAGCTCGCCCGAGCGCCGAACTGTACTGCCAGGCGCTCGTGAACATTGCGCAAGCCGATTCCGGTCCCGCTCACCAAGTTCGCCGGCACCCTGGTATTGGTGACCCGCAGGATGAGTTCTCCATCCTCGGTGGCGACCTCAACGCGGATCGCGACTGGGCTTTCATGGCCTGCGAGCCCATGCACGACTGCGTTTTCAACCAAGGGTTGCATGATGAGGCTCGGCACCCACGCGTCGGCAAGCGCGTCACTGTCCGGGATCGTGAGCGTGAGGCGATCGGCGAAGCGCTTCTGCTGCAGCTCCAGGTACAGGCGCGCGAATTGAATCTCGTCTCGCAGCCGCGAGAAATCCCGTTCGCCAGCGCTCAACAAGCGCCGCAGCAGATCGCCCAGTTGCACGACCATTGCTTGCGCCGCGCGTGGATCCCAGGTGATGTGGCCGCGGATGGTATGCAGGAGATTGAACAAGGTATGCGGTGAGAGCTGCGCGCGCAGCGCGGACAGACGCGCGGTGCTCCACGCCCGTTCCAGCTCCGCGATGCGTGACTGTGCGTCACGAAAGCGGCGGTACAAGGCAAATCCGGTCACCAGCGCCAGCCCGAAGCCGTAGGTGAGCTCGAGGTTCGTGGCGCCGGCGAGCCACAAGGTGGGTCCCGGTCCGGCGAGGAACTCGGCGAAGGAGTTGGCCTGCTTGACGACGAAAGGATCTCCCACCAGGTATTGGCACGTGACGAGCACCGGCGTGCCGAGGATCGAGAAGCCGAGGCCGAGCAGCACTTGCAGCAGCACGGCGGACCAGCGCTGCCAGCCCAGCCGTAGCGACAGCAGCACGCACCCCACGAGGACCGGATACAAAAAGACATGCTCGAGGACACGCGCCTGCCAGGACGCAAACACACGCCCGGGGCTCAAGGCCTGGAGGCTCACTGTCATGCCATAGGCATAGAGCACGTTGGAGCAAAGAACATAGAGCCAGAACGCGGTGAGAATGAGGAGCGTCGGCCGCAGGCCAGTGGTACTCGCTGAGCGAGGCAACGTCGCGCGATCCGCGTCGGCTTCGAACTCTCGCGTCGATGTACTTGCGGGCGCTTGCGGCTCGGCGACCATCGGAACCTCACCTACGGTGAACCACCTGTTGTCAGGACTCACAGCCTACGCCTGCGGCGCTCGCTCGCCGACTCGTTCGGCGATTTTGGGGACGAGTCCGTCGAGGCTCGGGACCAGTCCGATTCCGCTTCCAGGCTCCTTGCGCTGACCCGTGCGTCGCGAGTCGCACCTCGGTACGACCTCCGCGAATTCCGGGACCAACCCGTCGCCTCGCTGCAGACCCGCGGCCCCTCGGAGGAGTTTCATACGCACATCGCCCAGCGGGGCGATGGGACCGAAGGAATCCGGGCTTGAAATCGAAACAGGAGCACTGCCATGACGACCTCTACTTTCAGCGCATTTCGCTACGCCGCAATCGCTGCATTACCCATTTGCCTCGCCGCCGCCTTTGTCGCCGGAGAACAGACAGCCAGCCGAGGTGTCGCGACCATCGGGGCGGGTCCGCAGACTTACACGCAATGCATCGCCGGTGTGTCGCAGCCAGGGTGCCCGGACGATCTGGCGGCCACGATCGTTCCGTTCCTGGGCGAAATCACGGTCACAGCGAGCCGGAGCGACAAGATCCAGCCGTCGCTGTGAGCACTGCAATGTCAGAAGTGCCGGACACGAGCACATTCTGCAAGGACGCGGCGGGTGAGATCTTCCACACGTACTCAGGACGTTTGATCCGGGGCCGCTCGCTCCTCCGATAACGCCACCCCACTGGCACTGTTGTGCCGGTCCGTAGACACTAGGCGAGTCCTCAATCGCGCGGGTGCGTGTGATGGCCATCTGGGTGGGAACGTCCGGATACAACTACCCGGAATGGAAAGGGAGCTTCTACCCCGAGAAGCTTCCCGCCACGAAGATGCTCCCCTACTACGCTGAGCGCCTCACGACCGTCGAGATCAACTACACGTTCTATCGCTCGCCGAACAAGAAGATCCTCGAGGGCTGGAGCGCGCAGACGCCCGAACACTTCAAGTTCACGCTCAAGGCGCCGAAGAGGATCACGCACGAAGCGCGCCTCAAAGATTGTGAGGATCGCGTGAAGTATTTCCTCGAGACCGCTACCGCGCTCGGCCCGAAGCTTGGAGTTCTGTTTTTCCAGCTGCCACCGAACTTCAAGAAAGACATCCCGCTGTTCGAGGCGTTTCTCGACACCCTTACGCCCGGTACGGTGGCCGCCTTCGAGTTTCGTCACGGCTCCTGGCTGGATGATGAGCTGTACCAGCGATTGAAGCAGCGCAACCTGGCGCTTTGCATTGCCGACAGCGAGACGCGGTCGACGCCAGTGGAGATGACCGCCGACTACACGTACTTCAGGCTGCGCGATGAAGGCTATACGCCAGCCGATCTGACGAAGTGGGCGAAGACCATCCGCGAGAAAACCTCAGGCTGCAAAGAGGTCTTCGTCTACTTCAAGCACGAGGAGGCGGGCAAGGGACCGGAGTTTGCCAAAGTGCTGCTGGAAGCGCTGGCCGCAACGTGAGCGGCCACAAGTACGCTCCGTCCCCGTAAGCGAACAAACGATTGGCAATTTCTCTCGCGATCGTCACTCTACTTACTACGGCCCATCAAGCCCGGCCGGCCCGCCTCGGCGGCAAACGATGCGAGTGTGCGCGACGGGCTCGTTCGCTCTCTGACCGTCTCCATCGCTATCAGGTCCGCGCGCATGTCTGACCGCGTCACGTCAATCCGCACATATCCCCGCGCCTCGCCCGTCGCCAGCAAGGTCGCCGGGTTGTACTCCTGGTAGCGCCCGAGAACTGACTTCGGCGTCGGCTGCGAAGTGATCGAAGTCGCGACCAGCTCGCTCGCGACGCGCGGGGTGTCGGGATTCGCCGGATCGAGGTGCAGGTCCGAGACCACGAACGCGTGGATGTCGCCCGAGAGCACGATGGGGTTGGCAACCTTGGTATCGTGGAGCTGGCGCATGAGTCGCGCGCGCGCCGCCGGGTAGCCGTTCCAGCTGTCAGTCCAGAAGCGTTGCGCGGGCGCCTTGTCCTCGTTCTCGTACGCCATCACGACGCCCTGGCCGAGAAAGTTCCAGGTCGTCTTGCTCGCACGCAGTCGCCCGGTGAGCCAGTTCTCCTGCCGTTCCCCGAGCATGGTGCGCTTCTCATCGAGGAGCGCCGCGCAATCTTCGGGACTGACGCGTGTTGAGCCCGCGCGGCCTTCGGGCGGGCAGGCATGCGCTGCCCGGTACTGGCGCTCATCGAGCAGGTGCACCGTGAGGAGGTCGGCATAGCGGCACGAAGCGTAGAGGCGCATGTCCGCGCCGAACGGCACGGCGCGCCGTGGCAGCGGCAGATGCTCGTAGTACGCGCGATACGCCGCGGCCCGACGCGCGAGGAAGAGCGTCGGATCATCGTCTTCCTCCGAAACCGCGCCCGCGTAGTCGTTGTCGACTTCGTGATCGTCCCACATCAGGAGCCAGGGACAGATGGCGTGCGCCGCCTGCAGGTCCGGATCGCTCCGGTAGAGCGCATGACGCACCCGATAGTCGGAGAGCGTGTAGCACTCCCCTGCCCCGTGGCTGCGCACGTGCTCGGTGCCCCAGCTCAACTCGTAGATGTAGTCCCCGACATGCACGATGAGGTCCGGGTGATCAGCGAGCATCTGCCGGTAAGCCGTGTAGTAGCCGTGCTCGTACTGCTGGCAGGAGGCGAGGTTGAAGCGCAGGCGCTCGAGGTGGCCGCTGTCCCGGGGCGCGGTCCACGTGTGACCTACGGGACTGCGCGCCTCGCCCGCCGTGAAGCGATACCAGTATTCGCGCGCGGGCTCGAGGTGCTCGACGTCGAGGTGCACGCTGTGCGCCCAATCGGGCTCGGCATACGCGGTGCCGCTGCGCACGATGGTGCGAAACTGCTCATCGCTCGCGATTTCCCAGGTCACCGGCATCACCGCCGGCGGCATGCCGCCATCGGGCGCGAGCGGCTCTGGCGCCAAGCGTGTCCAGAGCACGAAGCCGTCGGGAGTTGGATAGCCTGAGGCGACGCCGAGCGTGAAGGGGTCGCGCGTGAGGCGGGGTTGGGCGAGCACGCGGCGCGGCCAGGGACCGAGCGCGCTGGCGCCTGCGAGAAGCAGGCCGCTCGAGAGCAGTGTGCGGCGATTCAACCGAGGCATACGGCACTCTAATATCAGCGCTTCATGATGCAAGTATGACGCTCAGGAAAATGCATCTACTGCTGACGGCGATCCTGTCAGTGGATTGGGCGAGCGTCATGAACGCCGCGGCGCCTGCAGATCCGTAGCGGACAGCGCTTGGGTCGGGCCGCGTTTTGTGCAAAAATTTCCACAACGAAATTTTTCGTCGAAAGTCTGATTGACCCCTCTTCCGCTCGGGCGGATCATCCGCGCAAAACATAGAGGGGAGACTCCCATGCGTCTTCATAAATTCGCGGTCGCCGGCGCGGCGACCCTTGGTGTGCTATTCGCGGCCGGACAGAGCGGCTTCGCCGCATCGCCCGACGCCCAGCCGAGTGCGGATGACTCGGCAGCTCGAACTTACATCGTCCAGATGCTCGATCAGCCCGCCGCCCTCTACGAGGGCACAGTCTCCGGCTACGCGGCGACGAAAGCGGGCAAGGGCCAGAAGATCGATCCGGATGCAGCTCACGTTAAGAAATACCTCGGCTACCTCCACGACAAGCACGATCAGGCTCTCGGGAAAGCCGGCGGCGGAAACAAGCTTTACGACTACGACTTCGTGTTCAACGGCTTCGCCGCGGTCCTCACCAAGGCGCAGGCGCAGAAGCTCGCGACGATGAAGGACGTGGTCGCCGTCACGCCCGACACGAAGGATCTGGTCGACACGTTTACGACGCCGAGGTTTCTCGGGCTCACCGGGCCGGACGGCTTCTATGCGAAGACCGGAGCGGTAGGCGAGGACGTGATCATCGGCGTGCTCGACACCGGCTTCTGGCCAGAGAACCCGGCCTTCAGCGACCGAACGGGAACCAACCCGAACGGCAAAGGCGGCAAGCTCGACTACCACCACATTCCGGGCTGGCACGGCAAGTGTCAAAACGGCGAGGCCTTCAACGCCTCGATGTGCAACCAGAAGGTGATCGGAGCGCGGTACTTCATTGCGGGAGCGGGCACCGTCCCTGATTTCGAGTTCATCTCGCCGCGTGGCTTCGACGGTCACGGCAGTCACACTGCATCGACTGCGGGCGGAAACGCAGAGACCCCGACTGACGGGGACGCAGCAGCTGCGGGCCTGACCACCATCAATGGCATCGCGCCGCGCGCGCGCCTGTCCATCTACAAGGTGTGCTGGGAGCTGCCCGACCTGAGCAACGCGTCGTGCTCCTCTGCAGACCGCGTAGCGGCCACGGATCAGGCGGTCGCTGATGGCGTGGACGTGCTGAATCATTCGATCGGCGCCACGCGCACCAATTTCCTCGATCCCGTGCAGATCGCATTCTTCAATGCGGCCGCCGCCGGCGTGTTCGTCGCCGCGTCCGCGGGCAACGACGGACCGGGGGCGAGCACCGTGGCGAGTCCGGGACCCTGGCTGACGACGGTCGCCGCCAGCTCGCACGATCGCGCGGGCAACGGCTCGGTCACGCTCGGCGACAGCTCGACCTTCAACGGCTCCTCCTTCAACGCAACGAGCACTGGCTCGAAGCCGTTCATCGACTCGACGACAGCCGGGTTGCCAGGAGCGAATCCGACGGCCGTCGCACTCTGCTTCGCAGCGGTGGACAATGGCGGCGTCTCGGTTCTCGACCCAGCCAAGGTCGCCGGCAAGATCGTCCTCTGCGATCGCGGCACCAACGCTCGCATCAACAAGAGTCTCGCCGTGAAGGAGGCCGGCGGCGTCGGAATGGTGCTGGTGAACGTCTCACCGATCGGCACCAACGCCGACCTGCACTTCGTGCCGAGCGTGCACCTCGAAGTCACGGATCGCACGGCGCTGAAGGCCTACGCGGCAACCGCCGGGGCGACGGCGACCATCAACGTCGCGACGATCAACTTCGCGGCGCCGGCTCCGCTCATCGCATCGTTCTCCTCGCGCGGCCCGAGCCTCGCCGCCAATGGCGACATCCTCAAGCCCGACGTCAGCGCCCCCGGCGTCGACGTCCTGGCGGCAGTCTCTCCGCCGATCAACGGGCGCAACTTCGACTTCCTGAGTGGCACCTCGATGTCCTCGCCGCACGTGGCGGGCGCCGGTGCGCTGCTCAAGGAACTGCACCCCGACTGGTCGCCGATGATGATCAAGTCGGCACTGATGACCACGGCCTACGATCTGTTGAGCGGCGCGAACGTCTTTGCACAGGGCGCCGGGCACATCAACATGCCGAAGGCCGGAGACCCGGGCCTCGTCTATGACTCCGGGCCCGCCAACTGGATCAGCTTCATCTGCGGCACGGGTCAGCTCACCGGAGCGCTGTGCACGACCTTTGGCACGATCGATCCGAGCAACCTCAACCAGGCGTCGATTGCCATCGGCGATCTCGCGGGGGTGCAGACGGTCACGCGAACGGTGAAGAACGTCGGCAGCGCGACTGAGGTCTACACCTCGGCCGTCACTGGCCTCGCCGGGC
>DASQOO010000121.1:0-16477 GCA_035644435.1 Steroidobacteraceae bacterium
GGCGGAACGCTGACCGGAGCGGGCCAGGTGATCAAGCTCGCGCGGCCGGACGTGCGCATTACGGTGAGTGAACCGGACGGTGCGGCACTGCTCTCGGGCCGCGAGTTCAAGCCACACAAGATCCAGGGCTGGACACCGGACTTCATTCCCGCGGTGCTCGATCGGGAAGTGGCCGACGAGATCATCACCGTCACCGACCAGGAAGCCATCGAGAACTCGCGCCAGCTCTCGAAGAGCGAGGGCATCTTCTGCGGGATCTCCTCCGGCGCAACCTTTGCCGCGGCGCTGAAGGTCGCGGGCAAGGCGAAGAAGGGTGACGTAATTCTCGCCATGCTGCCCGACACGGGTGAACGCTACCTGACCACGGCGCTGTTCGAGGGCATCCCGGAGGGCTCGGACCCGGAACCCTGATCCAGGGCCGAATTAAGGACTCTTAAGGCTCCGCGAATAGGCCCTCAAGCCGGGGTGGCGCAGGCTGTCGCGATCTAAGGAACGCGGCGTTCGTTTCCCCCATGAAAGACAGCCCTGGCAGCGGCGGGCTCGGCTCCGGGCCCGCGCGGGCCGCAATCAGCATCGGCGCGCTGATCCTCGTCACTATCGCGCTCGAGAAATCCTTTCACGGTTTGACCTGGGGACACCTGCGCGCCGACATCCACGCACTGTCCTGGAGCGCACTCGCGGCGAGCACCGCGGCGATGCTGCTGAGTTATGGATTGCTCACCGTTTTCGACTGGCAAGGGCTGCGCGCGGTCGGTCGCAAGGTTTCGCCGCTGCGGATGTTCGGCACCGCTTTCATGGCGAATGCGCTCGGCCATTCTCTCGGCTTCGCATCGCTCACGGGCGGCGCGATTCGCCTGAAGGCCTATGGCGATTCGGGATGCACGGCGGGCGAGGTGGGGCAGATCGTCTTTCACACCACGACGGGCTTCCTGCTTGGTGCCTGGGCGCTGAGCGCGCTCACCGCAGCGCTCGCACCGGAACAGCTTGCTGCGGTCCTCTGGAGCGGGGTCGCACTGTGGCGTGCGCTCGGCGTCGCCGGACTCATCGCACTGTTCGCACTCCTCCTGGCCTTGCGCCCCACAGCGACGCTCGTTCAGTGGCACAAGTTCCGCCTGACACTGCCAGCGCGACGTGATGCGTGCATCGCGCTCGTGGTCAGTGTCGTGGAACTCGCCTGCGCCGCGGCGACGCTCTACGCGCTGCTGCCGTCGTCGGCAATGGTCACGTTCGGGAGCTTTCTCGGCCTCTACGTCATCGCGGTGCTCGCGGGCCTGATCTCCACCGTGCCCGCGGGACTTGGCGTGTTCGAGTGGGCGATGCTGCGCCTCATGCCCCAGGTCAACGCCAGCGAGCTGCTTGCCTCGATCCTGGTGTATCGCGCGATCTATTACGTCTTGCCGCTGGTCATCGGGATTGCCGCGCCCGCGGCGGTAATGCTCAGAGCCCGCGGCCGTACTATCGGCCGGCTGCTCGGCGACACGATTCCGACGCTCGCCGCGGTTGCCGTGTTCGGCGCGGGTGCGTGGTTATTGTTCGCGGGCTCGTTGCCTTTGCCTCGCGAAGCGCGCGGCGATACCCCGCTGGCACTGCTCGAGGTCTCGCATCTCACCGCGAGCCTCCTCGGCGTCGCGCTGCTGGTGCTGGCGCGTGGCATCCAGCGGCGCAATCACGGCGCCTGGGTCCTGACCTTCGGGGCACTCGCGGGCGCGTCGGTGCTCTCGACCTTGCGCAGCGATCCGCCGCTCCTCACGGCCGCGACGGTGATCCTGGCGCTGGCGCTGTGGATCGGCAGACGCCGCTTCTATCGCCCGGCGTCACTCTTCGAGTCCCGCTTTTCATGGATCTGGTGGCGCAATGTCGCAACCGTCGTCTTCGGCACCACCTGGCTGATGCTCTTTGCCTACCGGCACGTCCCCTATCAGCACGAATTACTGTGGCAGTTCGAAGCGGCGGGCGATGCACCCCGCGCGTTGCGCGCGCTGGTAGTCGTGGTTGTCGTGCTCTCGGCGATCGCGCTGCGCGAATTGCTGCGACCGGCGCGCGGCGCGGAATCGACGCCTGACAATGCAACCCTCGATGCGCTTGGTCCGGTGCTCGAGCAGGTCACCGAGACGCAGCCGCTGCTGGCGTATCTCGGCGACAAGGCGATCCTGAGATCGAAGGATCAGCGTGGCTTCATCATGTATCAGAGCGCCGGCCACTCGCTGATCGCGATGGGCGACCCGGTGGGCGAGGCTGCGAGCCGCAATCATTTGCGCTGGGCATTTCGCGAGCTGGCCGATAGGCGCGGCCTCAATTGCGTCTTCTACCAGATCGGCAGCCAGGATCTCGAGCGCTATCTCGATCTCGGACTTTCGCTGGTCAAGGTGGGCGAGGAGGCGATCGTCGATCTCGACAGTTTCTCCCTCGAGGGCGGAGCTCGTGCCAGCTTGCGTGGTGCGCGCAACCGCGCGTTGCGCGAAGGGCTGCGATTCGTCGTCGTGCCGGCCGAGGAGGTCGGCAAGTGGCTGCAAGAGCTCAAGCGCATTTCAGACGAGTGGTTGCAGGACAAGGTCGGTGCCGAGAAGGGCTTCTCGCTCGGCTACTTCGTGCCCAGTTACCTGTGCCGTTTCCCGTGCGTGCTCGTGTTCCGGGGCGATCGGGCGGTGGCCTTCGCGAATCTATGGCTGGCTCCCGCGGGACACGAGCTATCGGTCGACCTGATGCGCCAGACGCGTGATGCGCCCGTGGGTGTAATGGATTTCCTGCTGATCGAGACCATGCTGTGGGGCAAGGCGCAGGGCTATCGCGCGTTCAACCTCGGCATGGCGCCCCTGTCCGGAATGGCACGCCATCGTCTCGCGTCCCGCTGGCAGCGACTGCTCGATCTGATTGCGCGCCGCGGCCAGCGCTTCTACAACTTCGAGGGCCTGCGTCGCTACAAGGCCAAGTTCGCGCCTCACTGGCGGCCGCGCTACCTCGCTGCGCCAGGCGGCCTGGCGCTCGCGGGCGTTCTTCTCGACGTCACGCGGCTGATCGGCGGTGCGCGCGTGATCCCGCCAGCACGAATCGATCCGTCCATGTCCAATCAGGCGGCTGGCACCCGCCTCGACTCGCAGGCAGGCGGCGCCCAGGTCGGTCGCGACAGAGACGTCGGTAGCGACCGCGCGCGCCTGCGACGTGTGATTCCATGAGGCTTGCACGACGACTCTGCGGGTTGCTCTGTCTTTTGTTCGCCTTCAACACACTCGCAGCGCCTGCGCCGCCGCCCTCCTCCGGTGTCACGACGTTCGATTTCCAGGAGCTTGGTCGCATCACCGTCTACCAGCCTGCGGGCAAGCCACGCAGCGTAGCGCTCTTCATCTCCGGAGATGGCGGCTGGACTCTCGGCGTGGTCGACATGGCACGCGCACTCGCCGCACGCGGCGCGTTGGTTGCCGGTGTCGACATTCGCCGCGCGGTGAAACTTGCGCCACTGCGTGAGCGTGGCTGCATCTATCCCGCCGCGCAGTTCGAGCAGCTGGCGCACACGCTCGAGGCGCGCTTTGCGCTGCCTCACTACCAGTATCCGTTGCTGGTCGGATACAGCTCCGGCGCCACCCTGGCGTACGCGTTATTGCTCCAGGCGCCCGCGGGCACGTTTTCGGGAGCTTTGAGTCTTGGCTTCGGACCGGATCTCGAAACGCCGACGCCGCTCTGCGAGGAAAACCTGTTGCGCACGGCGCTGCGCCATTCCCCGCCACCCGGCTACGACATGCAAGCGGTAGCGAGCACGCCCGCGCGCTGGATCGTGCTGCAGGGAGATCACGACCAGGTGTGCGACCCGCAGCGCAGCCACGACTTCGTCACACCGATCGCCAACGCGCAACTCGTGATGCTGCCGAATGTCGGCCACGGTTACTCGGTACCGAAGAACTGGATGCCGCAGTTCCTGAGCGCGTACGACACGCTGAGCCAGGACGCGAGATCCTCCGAAACAACGCCAGTGACGACGCTCGCCGATCTGCCGCTGATTGAAGTCCCGGCGGCAGTGCCGGGCGGGGACACTTTCGCGGTGATCCTGACGGGCGATGGCGGTTGGGCGGGCCTTGATCGAGGACTCGCCGCGGACCTGGCCGCGCGCGGTATTCCCGCCGTGGGCCTGTCGACGCTGCAGTATTTCTGGAAGTCGCGCACTCCCGAGGAAACGGGCACCGACCTCGAGCGCGTGATCCGCCACTACCTCGAGGCGTGGCACAAGCAGCGCGTGCTCCTCATCGGCTACTCGATGGGTGCCGAGGTATTGCCGTTCGCGCTCAATCGCCTGGGCGCAGACACGGCGAGTCACATTGCACTCGCCGCTGCACTCGCGCCAGGTACCGAGGCGGAGTTCGAGTTTCATCTGACGGACTGGGTCGGCAAGCATCACCCGGGTCTGCCGCTTTACCCCGAAGTCGAGCGGCTCAAGACGCCTTTCCTGTGTGTCTATGCGCACGATGACATCGACACGCTATGCCAGCAGCTCGACCGCGAGCGCTTCAAGGTCATCGAGCTACCGGGCGGCCATCACTTCGAAGGCGACTACAGCCGCCTCGCCGAGACCTTGCTCGCAATCAAATGAGTACTTCCCGGCTCAGGTGACGAATCGGCGCCGGACTGGCCAAAGCCACCACGCGTGACTGCTGAATGCGAGCTAGACTTTGACTATGCGGATACTGGTCGTAGAAGACGATCGCGAGGTAGCGCGCTTCATCGAGCGCGGGCTCAAGGAAGCGGGTCACGCGGTAGACCTGGCCGCTGACGGGCGCGACGGGCTGTTCCTGGCCATGAGCGAGCCGTACCAGGCGATCGTGCTCGACCGGATGCTGCCCCAGGTCGATGGCCTCGCGATCCTGCGCGCGCTGCGCGGCTCGAAGATCGACACGCCGGTACTGATCCTGAGCGCGCTAGGCGATGTCGACGACCGGGTCGCTGGTCTGCGGGCGGGCAGTGATGACTATCTCATCAAGCCGTTCGCGGTGAGCGAGCTCGTGGCACGGCTCGAAGTGCTGCAACGGCGCGTCTCCGCGAACACCGCCGGGGCGGTCACTACATTGCGCGTCGCGGACCTTGAAATGGACCTGCTCAAGCGCAGCGTCAAGCGCAGCGGCAACAAGATCGATCTGCAGCCGAAGGAATTCCAGCTGCTCGAGTTCCTGATGCGTCACGCGGACCAGGTTGTCACACGCACCATGCTGCTCGAAGGTGTGTGGGACTATCACTTCGACCCACGCACCAACGTGATCGACGTGCACATCTCCAACCTGCGCGCCAAGATCGATCGCGGTGCCACGCAGCCGCTGTTGCACACCATCCGTGGCTCGGGATACCGCCTTGGCCTGGCGTCGGATTAGAAGCCCGGTCTACCTCCTCACGTGGTGCCTGCCACTTGCCGCAGCCGTGGTGCTGGCGCTCGCACTGTGGCCGGTCTACCGCGAGTCATTCACCGATCTCGACAAGCAGGTGCATGAGGCGATCGCGGAGGAGATCCAGGGCCTCGACGAGCATTACCACGAGAAAGGTATCGAGGCGCTCAAGGAGGCGATCAACATCCGCGTGCGCGCGCCCGCCGACCCAGATGCCGTCTATCTGCTGATGGAGTCCAGCGGGCGGGTACTCGCCGGGAACCTGCGCGAATGGCCGGCGGGCGTGCCGCGGCAAGAGCGGCCCTGGTTCAGCGTACCGCAGGCCGATGGGCTGGAACTGGAAGGCCGCGTGTTCGAGCTCTACGACAACCGGTTGCTTCTCGTCGGCCGGCGTTCTCCGCTCCGCCGCATCGATCAGCACCTCAGGACCCAGCTCTGGAGCGCGACGATTTTCGGATTGATAGCCTGCGGCGCGATCGGCATCACGGCGATCCTGCTGTTTCGCTGGCGCATCTCGAAGATGGCGACACGCGTCGATGCCATCGAGAGTGGCGACTTGTCGCAACGCCTCCCGTTGAGCGGGGCGGGTGATGAGCTCGACGAACTGGCGCGGCGCTTCAACTCGGCGTTCGACCGCATCGCGACGCTTGTCGACGGCGCGCGCCACATCAGCAGCGCCATCGCGCACGACATGCGCCGGCCGGTGGCGAGCCTGCGCAACGAGCTCGACGAGCTGAGTCGCGATTCGCGTCTCGACGCGGCGAGCCGCGAGCGCGTCAACCAGGCGCTCGAGCGCATCGACGACATGCTCGCGACTTTTTCGGCGCTGTTGCGACTCGCACGCATCGAAGCGGGCAGCTTCGGCCCGAGGCGCGATGACATCGATCTGCGCACCCTGTGGCAGGACGCGGTCGACTTGTACGAAGCAGTGGCGGTGGAGCGGGGCATGCACATCGTGGCGCGGCTCGAGCCTGCGACCGTGACCGGAGATCGCGACCTGCTGTTCCAGGTGGCGCAGAACCTGCTCGAGAACGCGGTCCGCCACGGCGGCGGCGAAATCCAGGTCGAGCTCCGCAACGGCAACGGCGCGCATCTCACGGTGCGCGATCACGGCGCGGGTGTCCCGTCCGAGGCGCTGCCGCATATATTCGAGCGCTTTTATCGCGTCGACACTGCGCGCACCAGCAGCGGCTTCGGTATCGGGCTGGCGCTGGTGAAAGCGATCGTGGAACTGCACGGCGGACAGCTGCACGCCCGTAATGCTGAACCGGGCCTCGCCGTCGAGGTCGAACTGCCGCGTCCCGCCTGACATACTCACGAGCGGCAAACAGTGACATACTCCGGCGCCTCTCCCTTGAGCGGCGCCCTTTGCGGCATGAACGTTTTCTGCAGCGTCCCGACACTGATGCGTGTGGCATTGGTCATGGCTTGCGCCGCCGCCCTTGGCGGCTGCTCGGGCGAAAAATCCAACGCCATGAACAATGCGCAGCCCGGCGCGGGCGGCGCTTTCAGTGGCGGACTGGATGCAGCGGTTGGTGTGGTGACGGATGCGGCCCGGGAGGAGGAGTTCGCTTACGAGCTCGAAGCGCTCGGTACCGCGCGAGCCAACGAAGCCGTAGAGATCACCCCCAAGGTTTCCAACCTCGTCACCGCGATCCGTTTTCGTGAGGGGCAGCAAGTCCGTCGCGGCGAGGTCCTGGTGCAACTCGACAGCGTGGAGGTGGGCGCCGATCTCGACGTGGCACGGGCCGCGCTGAGCGAGAGCCGCAGCTCGTACCAGCGCAGCCAGGAACTCTACGCCACGCAGGCCCTGTCACCATCGCAGCTCGAGCAGCTCGAGGCGACCCTGCACGCCAACGAGGCGCGCGTGACCGCGGCAGAAAAGAAGCTTTCCGACACGCTGATTCGCGCGCCGTTCGACGGCCGCACCGGGCTGCGCAGGGTGAGTGTCGGGAGCCTGGTCAATGCGGGCACCGTCATCACCACGCTCGACGACACGAGTGTCATCAAGCTCGACTTCACGGTGCCGGAGACTTTTGTCGCGATCCTGCGCGAAGGCATGCCGCTCACCGCGCGCAGCGTTGCGTTTCCGAATCGCGACTTCACAGGCACGATCGTGAGCATCGACTCGCGGCTCGATCCGACGACGCGTGCCATCACCGTGCGTGCGGCGCTCCCCAACCGCGACGGCCTGCTCAAGCCGGGCATGTTCCTCAACGTTCGCCTGCAGGAAGAGCGCGGGCGTGTGCTGACGATTCCCGAACAGGCGCTGGTGCCCGAGGAAGGTCGCCAGTACGTTTTCATCGTCAGCGAGGAGCGCGCACGCAAGCGCGAGGTCAGCATCGGCCGGCGCAAGCCAGGGCGGGTGGAGATCATTTCGGGGCTGGTCGCGGGCGATCTCATCGTGGTCGAAGGCACGCAAAAAGTGCGCGATGGTGCGCGCGTGCAGGACGTGGGCAAGCAGGTTCAGAACGCGGGAGCCTGAGCGAGCGGCAGTGTCAATCTCAGCACTGCCCGGTAACTCATTGTTCTGATTGGTCGAGTGGCGCCGTGACAAGGGCTGGGCGGCGTGCGTCTGTTAAACTGCCGCGCCTTTTTCGCCCACGCCCATGCCTGCATCACCGTACCAGCAACTGGAACAGGAATTCCGCCGCCTGCACGCCTTCCGCGGCGCGCTGTCGCTGTTGCGTTGGGACGCCGCGGTGATGATGCCGCGGGGCAGTGCGGACGTGCGCGGCGAACAACTGGCGGCGCTCGAGACCGAATATCACGCGCTGCTGACCGCGCCACGCGTGACGCGCTTGCTCGATCGTGCGCAGGCGAACGCGCAGGGACTCGAGGACTGGCAGCTTGCCAACCTGCGGGAAATGCGCCGGCAGCGCGACCATGCCATCGCCACGCCGACCACGCTCATCTCGCGCCTCGCGCGCGCGACCTCACGCGCCGAAGTGCAGTGGATGGAAGCACGCCAGAAAAATGATTTCGCGGTGTTCGCGCCGCACCTCGAGGAGGTCGTCGCGCTGGTGCGCGACAAGGCGGCGCTCCTCGGGCAGGCACTCAACCTGCAGCCGTACGATGCACTCATCGACGAATTCACCTCCGGCATCACGACGCAGGACATCGACACGCTGTTCAAGGCGCTGTCGCGCAAGCTCCCGACGCTCATCAACGACACGATCGAGCAGCAGGCGAAGCAGCCGAGCCTGCCCCTCAACGGCAAGTTCAGCGCTTCAAAGCAGCGCCTGCTGGTGGTCGACGTGATGAAGGCGCTCGGCTTTCCGTTCGATCGTGGCCGCCTCGATGAGAGCGAGCATCCCTTCACGGAAGGCGTGCCGGGCGACATCCGCGTCACGACGCGCTTCGATGTCAACGATCCCTTCAACGGACTGCTCGGCGCCCTGCACGAGAGCGGGCACGCGATGTACGACCTGGGGCTGCCGCAGGACTGGCGCGATCAGCCGGTGGGGCGCGATCGCGGCATGGCGCTCGAAGAGAGCCAGTCGCTGCTCCTCGAGATGATCGTCGGCCGCAGCCGCCCGTTCGTGCGCTATCTCAAGCCGCTGCTCGAGAAACACTACGGCGCGAGCGGTCCCGAGTGGGAGGTGGACAATGTCTACCGTCACCTCAATCGAGTGCGCCGCGGCCTGATCCGCGTCGACGCGGACGAGCTCACTTATCCGCTGCACATCATGTTGCGCTACGACCTGGAGAAGAAAATCCTCGGCGGCGACCTTGCGATCCGCAACATCCCGGAGGCGTGGAACTCATACATGGAACAGCGCCTCGGCATCCGGCCGCAGAACGACGTCGAAGGGTGCCTGCAGGACATTCACTGGGCGGTCGGCTCGTTCGGGTATTTCCCCTCCTATGCGCTCGGCGTGATCATCGCCGCGCAGCTGTGGGACAGCCTGCACGCGCAGCATCCCGCAATAGAGGAGGAAATCGCCGCCGGCCAGTTCGGGGGCCTGTTCGAGTGGTTGCGCAACCACGTGCACAGCCTGGGCGCGAAGGTCTCGATCCAGGACCTGATGAAGAGCGCGAGCGGCAAGCCCCTGTCAGCGGCGGCATCGCTCCGGTACCTCGAAAGTAAGTACCTGGGGTCGGGCGCGTGAGCAATGCAGTGCGCGCGCTTGCCCTGCTGTGGCTCCTCCTCGGGCCGGCGCTCGCCGCGGCCGACGACTACTGGTTGCAGGCCGACGCGTATCACCCGGCGGCCGGGACGCGCCTGGTCGTACATCTCGTGGTCGGCCAATCGTTCGCGGCCCGGGAAGAGAAGGCCTATGAGCGCGGGCACACCGAGCGCTTCGAGCTGCGTTTGCCGAACGATGTCAGGGACCTGCTCGCGTCGACCAACGATGGCGTGAAGCCCTTGTTCGATGACACGCTGCCGGCGCCAGGGCCCTTCCTGATGACCATGGTGCGCGGTTCGGAGCAGGCAGGGCGCGAGCGCGGCTGGCACTTCCTCAAGTTGCTCGGCCACACGGGCGATGAAACCGAGACCGACCTGCATCACCGCTTCACGGGCATGCAGTACGAGATCGTTCTGCTGCAAAATCCGCTTACCATGCATGCCGGGGATGAGCAGATCGTGCAGCTCCTGTTCGAGACCAAGCCGCTGGCTAGTGCCAGTGCGTTCGCCCTGCATCGCGGCGCTGACGGGGGCGTGACGGAATTGACCGGGCTGAGCGATGCGCACGGCGTCGTGCGGTTCACGCTGACGCAGCCCGGCGTGTGGCTGATTCGCAGCGTCCACACGCGCCCGTGCAAGGGCTGCAAGGATGCGGATTCGGAGAGTTTTTCGGCCGCCTACAGTTTCTCGGTGGAATGAGCCTCGTGGACATGAAAACCGCATTGCCTGTCGATGCCCGGTCGAACACGACGCGGCGCCTGCAGGCTCGGCTGCGCGGGCTGGTCGGCAAGGCGATCGAGGACTACGCCATGATCGGCGCGGGCGATCGCGTGATGGTGTGTCTCTCGGGCGGGAAGGATTCCTACACGCTGCTCGATCTGCTGATGAGCCTGCAGCGCAGCGCGCCGGTGAAGTTCGACCTTCTCGCGGTCAATCTCGATCAGAAGCAGCCCGATTTTCCGGCGCAGGTGCTGCCCGGGTACCTGACCGCACTCGGAGTTCCGTTCCACATCATCGAACAGGACACCTACCGTGTCGTGAAGCGCGTGATCCCCGAGGGCAAGACGATGTGCGGCCTTTGTTCGCGGCTGCGGCGCGGTGCGCTCTATCGCTACGCGCGCGAGCACGGCATCACCAAGCTCGCGCTCGGCCATCACCGCGACGACATGATCGAGACGCTGTTCCTCAACATGTTCTTCGGCGGCAAGCTCAAGGCGATGCCACCGAAGCTGCGCTCCGAGGACGGCCAGCACATCGTGATCCGGCCGCTGGCTTACGTGGCGGAGCGTGACATCGAGCGCTACGCGCGTGCCCGGGAATTTCCGATCATCCCGTGCAACCTGTGCGGCTCGCAGGAGCACCTGCAGCGCGCAGCGATCAAGCAGATGCTGGCGGACTGGGAGAAGGAACACCCGGGGCGGCTCGAGGCCATCGCCAGTTCCTTGCGTAACGTCGTGAGCTCGCACCTCGCCGACCCGCAGGCGTTCGACTTCGCGCAGCTCACAGCCGTGCAGCGCGAGTAGGCCTCCATGCCCGAGCGGGTCGCGTCCGAAGGGCCGGCACCACCGTTACCCAATACCTATTGGGTCGAGCCCGAGCGCCTGCTCGCCGGTGAGTATCCGGCGACGCCGTCGCGTGCCGATACACTGTTTCGCCTCAATCGCCTGATCGGTGCCGGTGTCACCTGCTTCATCGATCTCACCGAGCTCGGTGAGCTGACGCCGTACGACTCGCTGCTGCCGAACGTGAAGGTCGCGAGCGGACGCTACGTGATGTACGTACGCATGCCGATCCACGACCACTCGGTGCCGTCTTCGCCGCAGGTCATGGCGGAGATTCACGCGTACCTCGACCAGGCCCTCGGTTCCGGTCGCTGCGTGTACCTGCATTGCCAGGCGGGCGTCGGTCGCACCGGCACCGTGCTCGGGTGCTACTTCGTGCACCGCGGGATGCTTCCGGACGCAGCCCTCGATCAGCTCAACTCTCTCTGGCGCTCCAATTCGCGCTCCAGGGACTGGCCGCAAACGCCCGAGACCGACGAGCAGTACGAATACGTGCTCAATTGGCGCGAGGGTCGCAAGCCCGTGGAATTGCCGCCACCGCACACCGAGGAACTGGTCGCGGCGCGCGCGGTGCGGGATCGCTACCAGGGCGCGATGCTTGGCCTTGCGGTCGGCGATGCGCTCGGCGCCGCAGTTCAGTACCGTGCGCCAGGTTCGTTCACACCGCTCGGCGACATGTTGGGCGGTGGCCCGTTCGAGATGCCGCGCGGCGGCTGGACCGACGATACGGCCATGGCGCTGTGTCTCGCCGAGAGCCTGGTCGAGTGCGGCGATTTCGATCCGTCGGATCAGATGGCGCGCTACCGGCTCTGGCAACGCGAAGGCCACCTGTCGAGTACCGGCCAATGCGTCGGAATCACCGCGACCGTGGCGCGTGCCGTGGCCGCATCGCAGTGGTCTGGGAAGCCCTTCGCGGGGTCGCACGACCCGGCGCGGCTCGACAAGGATGCTCTGACGCGCGTGTGCCCCGCGGTGCTGTACTTCCTTGCGGATCCGAAAACAGCGGTTCATAACGCCGCGGAAGCGGCGCGCACGACCGACCAGTCTCCCGTGGCGCTGGATGCCTGCCGTTACTTCGCCTCGCTCCTGGTGGCGGCGCTCCAGGGGGCGAGTCGACAACAACTCTTGAGCGCGGAGCACACCAGCCAGTTCAACGAGCGTCCGCTCAAGCCGCCCGTCGCGGCGGTAGCGGCGGGTTCATTTCGCAACAAGTCAGCGACTGACGTGACCGGCGGGGGCGGCGTGGTCGAGGCGCTCGAAGCGGTTCTGTGGGCGTTCTACCGCACGCAGACCTTTCGTGAGGGCGCATTGCTCGCCGTTAATCTTGGCCTCGATTCCGATGTGACGGGAGCACTCTTCGGCCAGCTCGCAGGCGCCTTCTACGGGGTTGGAGCGATCCCGTCGAGCTGGCGTAATGCGCTTCTGCAGCGCGATGTGATCGAGCAGCTGGCGGATCGGTTGCTGGCCGCATCGCTCGAGAAATTGGCGCAATGACGCGAGTACCCGCACGTTCCCGATCTCCCGTGCGGCGCCGGCGCAAGGCCGCGCCGCATTGGACGCGGCTCTCCGATGAAGAGCTGCTGGACCTGCGCTTTCGCGACCTGAAGCTGCGCATCGAGGGCACGGACCTCGCCCCGCACATCGAACGCCTGTACGAGGAGCTCGAAGCCGCCGGGCTCGAGGTGAAGCCGCACTGCTGGCTCGCGGAAGAATGGTTTTCACCCGATGGCATCCCCGGGATCGCCATTCCTTTCTATCTCTCGCATCCGCGCCTGCGACAGCTCGAGCGACGGATGATGCACGAGGTGGAGGGGGGCAATTCCAACTGGATGATGCGCATCCTCCGTCACGAAGCGGGCCACGCTGTCGACTCCGCTTTCCGGTTGCGCCGGCGCCGGCGCTGGCGCGAGGTCTTCGGACCCGCATCGCTACGGTACCCGGACAGCTATCGGCCGCGTCCCGGGAGCCGGCGCTTCGTGCAGCACCTGGGTGCGTGGTACGCGCAAAGCCATCCGACGGAAGACTTCGCCGAGACTTTCGCCGTCTGGTTGCGACCGCGCTCGAACTGGCGCAGCTCCTACCAGGGTTGGCGCGCGCTCGAAAAGCTGCGTTACGTGGATCAGTTGATGACGGAGCTGGCGCAGCAAAGACCGCCGGTGCGCACGCGCGATGTGATCGAGCCGTTGTCGGACAAGCGCACGCTCCGTCAGCACTATCGCGCCAAGCTCGCGCGCTACACCGCGGGGCGCAGGTCGACAGCAGAGACCATGATCACGCGCGCGTTTCGCGCCGATCCGCAGGACCGCGGATCGATCCGTGCTGCCGCGCTGGTGCGCAGACTCAGGTCGAAGCTGCGCCGCACGGTTGCCCGTAGGCTCGACACCAGCGAGTATCTGATTCACCAGGTGCTGAGACTCGTCATGCATCGATCCGCTCAACAGGGTCTCGCCGTGCAGGGACCGGCGCGTCAAGCCCGTCGCCGCGTCGAAGCACTCGTCATCCGTATCGCGCGCCTGCACCTCAACGGCACCGCGGGGCGTCACGTGCTATGAAGCCGCTGCGCACGCTCGTCGTGATGCACGAAAGCCTCGTGCCTCCCGAGAGCCTCAAGGGTCACAGCGACAAGGAAATAGAAGAGTGGCGTTCCGAGTACGACGTCATCACGCACCTGCGCAACGCCGGCCATGACGTGAAGCCCCTCGGCGTGCGCGACAGCATCACTGAGCTGCGCGCCGAGATCGTTGAATGGAAGCCGCAGATCGTCTTCAACCTGCTCGAGGAGTTCGACGGGATCGTCACCTACGACCAGCACGTCGTGGCACTTCTCGAGCTCTTGCGCCAGCCCTATACCGGCTGCAATCCGCGCGGACTGCTGCTGTCGCGCGACAAGGTGCTGAGCAAGCAGCTCCTGGCCTATCACCGCATTCCGACGCCGCAGTTCGCCGTGTTTGCGCGCGGCGCCCGCATGCGGATGCCGAAGCGCCTGCGCTTTCCGCTGTTCGTCAAATCCGCCACCGAGGACGCAAGCCTCGGCATAGCGCAGGCGTCAGTGGTCGAGGACGCCGCGAAGCTGAAAGAGCGCATCGAGTTCATTCACCAACAGACGACCTCCGATGCGCTGGTCGAGGAGTACATCGAAGGACGGGAGTTCTATGTCGGCGTGCTCGGCAATCGGCGCCTGACGACGTTCCCCGTGTGGGAGATGACCTTCGGGTCTCTGCCGGAATCGCTCCCCGCGATCGCGACGCGCAAGGTGAAATGGGACAAGCGCTACCAGAAAAGGTACGGCATCACGACCGACCCGGCGAAGGACCTTCCGCAAACAGTGGTCGACCAGATGACGAACATGGCCCGCCGCATTTACAAGGCACTGCACCTTTCCGGATACGCCCGCATGGACTTTCGCCTGCGCCCGGACGGGAGCCTCTTCGTTCTCGAAGCGAACGCGAATCCGAACCTGAGCAAGGAGGAAGACTTCGCCGACTCGGCGCGCTCGGTGGGTATGTCGTACGACGACCTGCTCAGCAAGATCCTGTCGCACGGCTTGAGCTACCAGGCCGCGTGGCGTTTGTACGAGTCCTAGCGACTTGCTAATGCACGGGTGTCTTGTTGGTGTTGTGACTGGCGCGAATCTTCCACACACCGCCTTGCTTGACCGTGACCCAGCTGAGCAGACCCTCGCGGGGCTCCCGCGCCGTTCCATCATCATCGCGATCGCCACTGATGCCCCAGCTGACGTACACCAGGCACACGTCGGGCTTCAGGGGCTCGACTTCGATGTCGTTGACCTTCATGACGCTGTCCTTGAACTTGCCCGCATGCACACGGACGTGGCCTTGCACAACGGCATCAATTCCTTTGCCGCGACCGGCATTGACATTGACCCAGTCGACATCGTCGGTGAGGAGCTTGCGGAACGCTCCTTCCATGTCGTGGCTGTTCCACGCCGACTGGAACGCCTTCACCAGGCCAACATTGCCGACCTCCGCACTCGTATCGTCCGCGCGCGCTGTGGAAGCCAGGGCCAGCGCCAGAGTCGCCAGGGCCGTGATTCGCATTTGGAAAAGTTTCATGGCGAACTCCTAGAACAAACTCCCTTCCGCGTGATCCAACCATCAACCACTCATCAACCTACACGGAGGTTACGGCAATGAATCCCGTTATTCACTTCGAAATGCCCTACGAGAACCGCGAGCGGATGGCGAAGTTCTACGGCGCGGCATTTGGCTGGCAGACGCAGATGCTGGGCGCGGAGATGGGCAATTACGTGGTTGCCACGACTACTGCCACCGACCAGAACGGCCCGAAGAAGCCCGGCGCGATCAACGGTGGCTTTTACGCCAAGACGAACGACCGGCCGGCGCAGTATCCGTCCGTCGTCATCGCGGTCGATGACATCAAGGACGCGGTCAAGAAAGTGAAGGATGCCGGCGGCAAGGTACTTGGCGAACCGATGGAAATCCCGGGCATCGGACAGTACGTCTCGTTCACCGATACCGAAGGCAACCGCGTGAGCATTCTCCAGCCGCTCCCGCGCATGCAGCCCTCGCCAAAGTCGCGGTAGAAATCGACCCGCATCTCTCGCGTTCGAAGGAGGCAGCAGGTGACCGACAGCAATCCACAGCACCGCGCCTAACGCCAGCGATGCGGTCACCACCTCCGTCCATATCGTGAGAGCTTCTTCATCGTTCGGTGTCTCCTAAGGTTCTCGAAAAGCCTTGCATCTAACATCCCGGCTCAGCGGCCGGCGGGCATGTCAGGCGCGCGGGTTCTCTTAGGACAGTTCGTCAAGCAGCGACTTCGGTGTGAGGCGCGGTCTCCCGTGTTCTGGTAGTGCCGTGAGCAGGTTGAAATCGGAGTACTCAAAGCCCGGCCCCACAGAACACCCGACCAACGTGTAGGTACCGCTTGATCGTGCGGCCTGCCAGTGACCAGCAGGAACGACGAGTTGCGGCGAGGTAGCAGCGGCGAGGGGACCAAGAAGAGAAGACTTGATGACGCCGGTATCGGAAGGCGCCGTAAAGAGTTCGAGTGGATAGCCCTCGTACCAGTGCCACGCCTCATCCGAGGTGACCCGATGCCACCGACTCACGCCGCCTTGGACGAGGAGGAAGTAGATGACGGTGAGTGCTACGCGAGGACCTCTGGAATCCGATGGAGTAACCATGAGTTGGGAACGGTAGATCTGGCGGAAGAGCCCGCCTTCCGGATGCGGTTCGAGCCGCAGGAGGTTGATGAGTTCGTCGACTCTGGGATGCATGGGTGCGGAAGCGATGACGCGGGCCTAACGAATGTAAGGGACTTCCCCGTCCCGAGGCGGCATCGAAGTGCCAAGATTGAGTGTGTGTAGTTTCAATCTGAATCGAGAGGGGAAGTCCATGAGCAACGTTACTACCGTTGGAATCGATCTGGCAAAGAACCTC
>DASQOO010000122.1:0-9756 GCA_035644435.1 Steroidobacteraceae bacterium
GATGACAGGACATGGACCGAATACCTCTTCTTCCGCGACAACACCAAGGGAGTGCATGCGGAGCGCTGGCGGCACTCACGAGGATGCGGACAATGGTTCAACGCGCTGCGCGACACGGCTACGCATCGCTTCCTCGCCGTCTATCGGCTGACTGACGAGCGCCCTCCTCTCCCGACAGATTTGCAGCGCTGATGCCCGGCCCATTTCGTCTGCGCGAAGGTGGGCACATCGATCGAACGAGATCGCTGCGCTTCACCTTCGATGGCCGGCCCCTCGGTGGTTTCGAGGGAGACACTATTGCCTCAGCGCTGCTGGCCAACGGCATCAGCGTCGTCGGTCGTGGAATGAAGTTTCATCGTCCTCGAGGTGTGCTCAGTGCCGGTGTCGAAGAACCCAACGCGTTGATCACGGTCGGCAGCGGGGCGCGACGCGAGCCGAGCGTGCGCGCTACCGTCGAGCCTTTGGTCGATGGACTCATCGCCGCGAGCCAGAACCGCTGGCCGTCTGTCAATTTCGACTTCGGCCGCGTGAATGACCTGTTCCATCGCCTGCTGCCCGCGGGCTTTTACAACAAGACCTTCATGTGGCCCAACTGGCACTTGTTCGAGCCGGCCATTCGGCGCATGGCCGGCCTCGGCGTCGCCCCGAGCGAACCCGATCCCGACCACTACGAATGGCGAAACGCGCATTGCGATGTGCTCGTGATCGGCGGCGGAGCCGCGGGACTCCTGGCGGCTTTCATGGCTGGCCGAAGCGGGGCGCGTGTGCTGCTGCTGGAGAGCGATCGCGCGTTGGGCGGCGGTCTGAATTGGGAGCGCGGATCATTGGGCCACATCACGCCTGATTTCCGCGTACGCCATGCGAGCCAGGACCTGAGCGCCCTGCCTCAGATGCGCGTTCTTATGAACACCACCGCGGTCGGTGCCTACGATCACGAGGTTGTCACCGCTGTTCAGAGATCGCTCCCCTCGGATCGGGCGCGCTGGAGACAACGCTGGTGGCGGATACGCGCCAAGCGCATCGTTCTCGCGACCGGGGCGTTCGAGCAACCGTTGGTGTTTCCGTTCAATGACCGGCCCGGCATCATGCTGGCCGGCGCGATCCGTCACTATCTCAACCGTTACGCCGTGTCGGCCGGCCAACGCGTGGCGTTGGCGACCAACAACGACTCTGCCTACCAAGTCGCGTTCGACTTGAAGGCCGCTGGAGTCCCGATTCCGTGTTTGCTGGACAGTCGCCCGCGTCCAAGCGCCGAACTCGTGCGTGCTGCGTCGTCCGCTGGCATTGAAGTCCACAGCGACGCTCGAATCACCGCTACGCGCGGCGGATCCCGCATCGAGTCACTGCGCTTCTCCGCCGGCGGAATGCCACAACGGGAAATCGCCTGCGACGCACTTGGAATGTCCGGCGGCTGGAATCCCGTTGCGCATCTCTACTGCCAGGCGGGTGGACGGCTTCGGTTCGACGCCAACGCCGCCTGCCTCGTGCCCGATGAGAAACTCGAGTCGTTTTGCGCCGTAGGCGCAGCCGCTGGCGTATTCACCTTGAACACCGCAATGGCGCAGGTGACATCGGCCATGGGCGCGCTTCTCAAGACGATGAACCTGAGCGGCTCTACATCAATCCCGGAATGGGCTGACTATCCGCATCTGGATCCGCCAGGCACGGTGGGGCAAGTGGGCTACACCGACGAGGCGCGTCGCGACCGCTCCTGGGTGGACTTTCAACACGACGTGACCGTTTCCGATGTTGACCTGGCGGTTCGCGAGAACCTTGTTTCCGTCGAGCATGTGAAGCGCTACACGACCGTCGGCATGTCGATTGAACAGGGCAAGACCTCGAACCTCAACGCGCTCGCGGTGCTCGCCCATCGAACCAACCGAATGATTCCGGACGTTGGAACCACGAGTTTCCGGCCGCCTTTCGTACCCGTCACGTTGGGAGCCATCGCGGGAGGTCGCAACGGCCGCTTCTATCGCCCGGTGCGATTGTTGCCCGCGCATCTACAGCATGCAGCTCTCGGCGCGTCGTTTGAGGACTACGGTGGTTGGCAGCGGCCCGCGTGCTATCTGAAGAGGGAGGACGAAGCACAGAGCGCAGCGGTGCAACGGGAGCTGCGCGCGCTGCGAACTGGCGTCGGAGTATTCGACGCATCGCCACTCGGCAAGATTCTGGTACGCGGTCCGGATGCGGCCGAGTTCCTGGACCACATGTACGTCAACGCGATGCGAACCCTGACACCTGGAAAGGTGCGTTATGGATTGATGCTCAATGAGCGGGGCGTGATCATCGACGACGGAGTGTGCGCACGCCTCTCCGCCGAGGACTTCTGGGTCAACACGACAGGAGCCGGAGCTGACCGCATCTGTGCCTGGTTCGACGAGTGGCTGCAAGGAGAGTGGCCTCACCTTCAGGTGGTTACTACCGACGTTACGAGCGCTCTCGCGACCATCACCATCACGGGCCCGAAAGCACGTAACGTACTGGGAGCACTCCCCAGTGACATGGATGTCTCGCGTGAAGCGTTCCCGCACATGCAGGCGCGCGTCGGTTCACTGTGCGGGGTGCCCTGCAGAATTCTCCGCGTCAGTTTCACGGGCGAGCTCAGCTATGAAATCAGCGTGCCCGCTGAGTTCGGCTCATCACTCTGGGAGCGAATCTGCGCTGTCGGGCAGCCGTTCGGCATCGAGCCGTTCGGAGTCGAGTCGCTCCTTTTGGCGCGCACTGAGAAAGGCTACCTGCACGTCGGCGCTGACACAGACGGAAACACAGTGCCAGCTGACGTTGGCTTTGGTGAAGCAGTCGCGAAAAAGACCGGTGACTTCGTCGGACGCCGCTCGCTGACTTTGGCTGAACATCTTCGCCCGGATCGATTGCAGCTGGTCGGCCTGCGTTGCGTGGGTGGCACCGAGGCTTTCAACGCAGGCGCACACCTGCTGGACCGCAAACTCACTCGCGTTCCCCAAGATACCGCCGGCTACCTGACCTCCGCGTGCTCGAGTCCCACGCTCGAGCAGCATGTTGGACTGGGCCTTTTGAGGAACGGACGCGCGCGCCTTGGCGAGACCGTGTATCTCGTCGATGGCGGCAAGCAATCATCAGCCGTCGTTGTCAGCCCCACCCACTATGACCCCTCAGGAGCGCGTCTCAATGTCTGACCTGCAGCCACTTTCGCCTCTGACTTCAGCGACGGTCGTCGAAGCAGACTTCGAGATGCGTGAGTTGCCTCGCGTGGCAAAGGTTCGTGTGCAAGCGCTCCGTAGTCGGGGGACGACTACGCCCTGCGCAGATCCTCGCCAGCTACCGACGTTGCCGAACACGGCGTTGGGCGACGACCCGGTTGTGCTCTGGAAGGCGCCGGATGATTGGCTCGTCTACTCCGAGACGCTTTCCGGACCCCAACTGTGCGAGGTCTTGAGCCGCGTATCCGCAAGCGCGCCGTTGATCGTGACCGATGTTTCGTCAGCCAGTGTCGTGCTTGAACTGCACGGCCCGCGCGCCATCGACATCCTGATGCGGGATTGCACCCTCGACCTCGAGGGAGGCGCTATCGGACCTGGAACCTGCTGTCAGACCGCGCTTGCCCAGGTCAATGTGATGCTGCATCGATCCAGGGACGGAAACGCGTGGCTACTCTTCATCGAATGCTCAGTCGCCTCGCATGTCTGGGACTGGCTTCACCACTAGCTCGCGTACCGCGGCGGTCTGATTTCGGCAGCCTTCGTGTCAGCGCGTCGCATCAGCGTGCTCTTGCCGAAGAGCGAGCCGAGCAGATCGACGGCGACCTCGGCCGTGCGGTTGTGCACGTCGAACGCAGGATTGAGCTCCATGATGTCGAGCGACGCGAGGAGCCCCGTGTCGGCGATCATTTCCATGCACAGCTGCGCTTCCCGATACGAAGGTCCGCCGGCGACCGTGGTGCCGACCCCGGGCGCGATATCCGGGTCGAGAAAGTCGACATCGAAGCTCACATGCAGGTGCGTATTCTTGTCGAGGCCGGCGAGTGCCATCTCCATGGTCTGGCGCATGCCCATCTCGTCGATGTAGCGCATGTCGAACACTTCCAGTCCGAGCTCGTGCACGAAGCGCTTCTCGCCCTGATCGACGCTGCGAATCCCGATCTCACGGATGACGCTCGGTGAGATTGCCGGCACTCGGCCGCCGATGCCGGTCAGTTCTTGGGGACCATAGCCGCAGAGGACGGCCATCGGCATCCCGTGAATGTTGCCGCTGGGAGTGAGTTCGTTGGTGTTCGAGTCCGCGTGCGCGTCGAACCATAGCACGCGCAATTGACGGCCACGTTCGCGACAGTGACGGGCCGCTGCGCTGATCGAGCCGATGGCGAGGGAATGGTCGCCGCCGAGCAGAATTGGCAACCTCGACGCAGCCAACTCGGCGTAGAAAGCCTCATGGACCGCCCGATTCCACGCGGTCACTTCCGCCAGGTGCCGGTAACCATTGACGGGCGGCCGGTTGGGATTGCCGGGTCCCTGGAGGTTGCCGCGATCGACGACTTCGACGCCCTGGGATTCCAGCGTCGTCTGCAGGTGCGCGACGCGCAGGGCCTCGGGGCCCATCGACGCTCCGCGCGTGCCGGCGCCGATGTCGGTCGGTGCGCCGATCAATGAAACCCGCTTCGCGATGGATATCGTGTTGGTGCTCATCAGCCGGCGATCCTCAGTCGTGCCCGGGCGCCGCCCAGCGTGCCGCCGAACAGGTCTTTCGGATCCTGGAGCTTGGGCACGAGATCGATCTCACGCCGCAAGCTGCGCTGCTCTTCGAGCAACGAATGCAGGAAGCGCAACGCCGAGTAGTCCTCGAGCGCGAACCCGACCGAATCGAACACCGTGATGTCTTGCGGCGTCGTGCGACCCGGCGCAGTGCCGCGCGCAATGTCTGCAAATTCCACCACCGGGTAATCAGCGGGCATCTGCTGGACTTCACCTTCGACGCGCGATTGCGGCTCGTATTCCACTACGACTCGCACATTCGGCATGCGCAGGATATCGGCATGCAATTCCGTCTTGCCGGGGCAATCGCCGCCGACAGCGTTCAGGTGCATGCCGGCCTTGATCATCGGCGGCGTGAGGATCACGGCCTGGCGCTTGTCCGCCGTCACCGTCGTCACGATGTCCGCGCCCTTGCAGGCGTCGGATGAAGATGTCGCGCGCGTGATCCTGAGATCGCCGAGCCAGGGGAGCGCACGGAGATTCCGTTCCAGCTTGGCGGTCGCGAGCGGATCGACGTCGAACAGGCGCAGCTCACGAATCCCGACGAGGCGATGGAACGCGATCGCCTGGAACTCACTCTGTGCGCCGTTCCCGATCAGCGCCATCACACGTGCGTCCGGTGGCGCCAGCTTTTGCGCAGCGAGCGCCGACATCGCCGCCGTGCGCAGTGCCGTCGTCACCGTCATCTCGGAGAGCAACAAGGGGTATCCGGTATCGACATCCGCGAGTACTCCGAATGCCGTCACCGTTAGCAGGCCCGCCGCGGTGTTCTTCGGGTGACCATTGACATACTTAAAGGAGTAGAGCCGTCCGTCGCAGGTCGGCATGAGCTCGATGACGCCCACCGGGGAATGACTTGCGAGGCGCGCGGACTTCTCGAATTCGGGCCAGCGCCGGTAATCGGCTTCGATTTCCGCGGCCAGGCGCTCGATGAATTCGCCCGGCCCGATGGCCTGGATGAGCTGCTGAATGGCGTTGACGCCGATGTAGTTGACCATGACCACCCTCCTGGTGCTTGCCGTGACCGGCAGCGGGGCTTGCAGATCATCATCCCGGTGTCCTTGGCCAACAAGAAGACAGCAAACTGGACACTATGTGCTATAAACTGAGCATAATGACCTTATGTATTGGTCTAAGTGATCGATATGAGGCTGTATGGACGACTTGGACCGGCAATTGATTGCAGAGCTACGGACCAACGCCCGCGCCCCGGTGGCATCCCTCGCGAAGAAACTGCGTGTCGCCCGGGGCACGGTGCAAAACCGGCTCAACAAGATGGAGAAGGACGGCACGATCCTCGGCTACACGGTGCGCCTTCGCCCACAGACCGAGGTGCATCGCATCGCCGCGCTGATGTCGATAGACGTGGAGGGCAACCGAGCCTCTCAGGTTGTGCACACGCTGCGCGGTGATCCCGCAGTTACCGCGCTGCATTCCACCAACGGACGCTGGGACCTTGTGGCGGAGCTGCGAGCCGACACGCTCGAGGCGTTCGATCAGGTGCTGGCTCGCATCAGGTTGGTGGAAGGTATCTCCAGCACCGAGACCAGCATCCTGCTGTCGACGCAGAAGCTCTAGGCAGCCCGCTGTTGCTGCCCGTCGAGGCCTTCCGGTCGCCGAGCATGTGTAAGGTGGAAGACGTGCAGCGACAAAGAGTGCTGATCGTGGGTGCGGGACCCACGGGCCTCGTCACCGCCTTGGGCCTGGCCCACGCCGGGGCTGAGGTCACGGTCGTCGATCGCGAGCCCGAGGTGGCCGCATCACCGCGGGCAACGGTGTATCTGCCGTCGACCTTGAAGGTCCTCGATGAGCTTGGCCTGCTCGCGGATGCGCGGCATCTGGGCCTCATCGGCTACGAACTCGATGTGCACTTCAAGCTCACGGGCCACGTTGGTCGCAACGACTATCGGCTGATCTCGGATCTCACGCCCTACGCGTATCGGCTGCACTTCGGTCAGCATGACCTCGCGCACATGGTGCTGCGACATCTGCTTGCTCTGCCTGGCGCGCAAATGCTCTGGAACACAGCCTGCGAAGCTCTTGAGCAGCAGGACAACGCGGTTGCGGTGCGCCTGCGCGGTCCGGGCGATACACGAACTCTTGAATTCGACTGGGTTATCGGCGCCGACGGAGCAGGCAGTGCGGTGCGTCGCGCGATCGGCGCGAGCTTCGAGGGGTTCACGTGGCCCGAGACCTTCATGGCGACGAACGTCCATTACGACTTCGAGGACTGCGGTTACGCCTACTCGAACCTGATTGCCGATGCACACAACTGGGCGGTGATTGTGAGGCTGGACAAGCAGGAGCATTTCTGGCGCGTCTCGTATCAGGAAAGCAGCGACCTCAGTGAAGAACAGCGCCTGGAACGCATTCCGGAACGTTTCAGACACTTCATGCCACGAGCGACTCCCTGGGACCTGGACCGCGCCAATTCCTATCGGGTGCATCAGCGTTCGGCGTCGACGTACCGGGCCGGCCGTGTCTTCCTCGCCGGAGATGCAGCGCACGCGACCAACCCCATCGGCGGACTGGGCCTGACGTCAGGAATACAGGATGCGAGCACGCTCATTGAGTGCCTGTCGGCCGTCATCGCGGGCGAGGCGACGGACGACAGGCTGGACTGGTATGGCTACGAGCGTCGTAGATGCTTTCTCGAGGTGGTCAACCCGTCGGCCATCGAGTTCAAGCGACGCGCCCAGGAAAGCGATACGACTCGTCGCCTGGAGGACGAAGCCAACCTCCGCGCGATGCAGGCCGATCGCAAGGCGATGCGCGAAGCGTTGATGTCTAATTTCGCCCTGTGTGCGCGCCCTTACCGACCCGACTGGCGCGAAACACTTCTGCTGGAGGATCGCCAGCGCGGTTCCGCCGCTACTCTAATCCTTGGAGCGCACAGCACTGCGCGCATCACCCGCGATATCGAATGAGTCAAATTTCACTGTCAGTCGATTCGCGTAATCGGTACCTCGGCATACTGGGGTAGTGATCGAGTCCGATTTCTCGCTGCGCAAGATGAAGATCGCGGGTGCGGTCCTGCTTGGGCAGATGTTCGCGAGCAGCCTGCTGCCGATGATGGCGCTGACGCTGGTGTTCGTGCCGATCACTACGGAGTTCAAGTGGACGCCGACGCAGTTCGGCTATGCGACCACGGCGCTCATGTGGTGCGGCGGCCTCGTCGGCCCGTTGCTCGGTTACCTGGTCGATCGCACTGGCGTGCGGCTGATGATCATCGGCGGCACCGTGATCGTAGGCCTGATCACGATCGCGATCTCTTTCACGCAGCAGCTCTGGTACTTCTACCTGTGCTTCGGGCTGCTCGGCTTCTTCGGCACGACCGCGATCGGCTATGCCAAGGTGCTCACGGCGCTGTTCACCCAGCATCGCGGCAAGGCGCTCGCCCTCTTCGGCCTCGAGTCGAGTCTCGCGGCCGCCTTCCTGCCGCAGCTCATCCAGTCGCTGCTCGGGCGTTTCGGCTGGCGCGGGCTGTTCGTCATCATGGGTCTGACGATCATCGCGCTGGTGCCGCTGCTCTACTTCACGCTGGAGGAGCCAGGCGTCACCGGCGGCTCGAGACGGCTGTTCTCGCGTCGCGAGCGAACGGCGCAGCAGCCGGGCGCGGCGCTCCCCGAACTCGAAGGACTAACGGCGCGTGAGGTGTTCCGTACCAGGACGTACTGGCTGATCGTCGTCGCCATACTATTCGCGGCGGTTCCGGGCAACGGACTCATGACATTCCTCGTTCCCGTGCTCGGGGAGCGAGGATTTGCACCGGCCGATGCGGCGACTTACCTGTCCGTGTTCACCATCGCCGGCGCCATCGGCACGATCGTGGGCGGGTTCGTCCTCGACCGGATCGATACCGCCAAGATTTCGGTGCCCTTCACGCTCTGCTCAATGGCGTCCTTCATCATCCTCGCGCGCATCTCCGCCGGCCATGGCGGCCCCACGATGCTGCACGTGGCCGCGGCACTGTTCGGCTTTTCGTTCGGCGCGCATCGCCCGATGGGGCAGTTCTTCCACACGCGCTTCTTCGGCTTGCGCTCGTTCACGACCGTCTTCGCGGTGCAGATGGCGCTGATGGCGTTGTTGTTCGGCATCGCGCCGCCTCTCACCGGGCACATCCGCGAGGCGACTGGTTCCTACGACGTCGTGATCTGGGCGTCAGTGGCAGGCCTGGCCGTTGCAGCCCTGCTATATCTCGTATTGCCGCCCTACCGTTTCGCAAAGCACATCGGAGTGATCACCCAGCCCCAGGCAGGGCCGGAGCCGGCCAAGCCGATCGACTTTGCCCAGCGGAGTGCCGGCTGAGCGACTCGACTGGCCCCTCCCGGCCCGCAATCCAGGCTGGCGCTAGTCTTGCGGTTCCTTCGGCTGGGTTTTGCTCGGCGCGGCTCTAGCCCGCTCGTTGGTTCTTGGCCGGCTTTAGCGCATCAGCTCCAGCGGCTGCGGCAGTTTTGCCAGTAGCTCCTCGCTGAACCTGGCATCGATGTGAAAGAAAGCCGCGCGGGCCAGCTTGTCTGAGCGGTTCTCCCACGCGTGGTCGGTTCCGCGCTGAACGACGACGTCGCCTTGCTTGAGGGTGACCTCGCTGTCGTCGAGTATCAGCACTAACTCTCCCTCGATCCCCACGACGTAGTCGAGTGTCTGCGTGCGGTGCATGACCGTGCGCTTGCCGCCAGCCTTCAACGGATAGACTTCCAGGATGCGCAGGAGATGCCCCGTGACCGGCATGATCGTGAACTCACGTTCGTTGGGCTCGCGTGCCTCAACGGCGGTGAGGAGCGGAACCGCTGTTGCGTCATTCCAGATCTCGATGAAGTCGGCGCCGATGGTCGGGCCTCGCATCGGGTGGTGCTGCGGCGGCGGCCCATCCGACACGACGACGGACCTTCCGTTCTCATCGTGACCGGTGACGATGCGTCGGGTGGGTTCTGCCATCAGCTTCGTCCGCCGACGCTGATGAAAACGACGGCAAACTCCGAACCGCCGCCACGCGGTTTGACGGACACAAGCCGATGACTCGCTC
>DASQOO010000123.1:0-6605 GCA_035644435.1 Steroidobacteraceae bacterium
CGCGCAGCCTGGTTGAAGCCGCGTCTCGTCGGTCTTGCATACCATTGGCAGGGCGTTGATGAGCTGGCATCCCGACCATGGGACGTGCCACTCGCCGCCGTCATCACTGATCGGGGTGTCCTGCGCTTCCGGAGCCACGCAATGGGGATTCACACATGAGTTATTGGCTGATCAAGTCCGAGCCCGGCTCATTCAGCATCGCCGATCTCGCCAAGTCGCGCGATCAGAGCACGGCCTGGAATGGCGTGCGCAACTACCAGGCACGCAATTTCCTGCGTGAAATGCAGGCCGGCGAGCAGGCTTTCTTCTATCACTCGAGCTGCGAAGTTCCCGCGGTGGTCGGCATCGTCGAAGTGGTGCGCGCAGCCTATCCCGACCCCAGCGCGTTCGATCCGAAGGATGATCACTACGATCCGGAGAGCGAGCGCGCCAAACCGCGCTGGTACATGGTCGACGTGCACCTGGTGCGGCGCCTGAATCGGATGATCACGCTCGAGGAACTGCGCACGCATGCTCGCGCGAAACTCAGCGACTTCGAATTGCTGAAGCGTGGCTCGCGTCTCTCGGTCATGCCGGTGAGCGCGCGCAGCTGGAGCTTCATTCTGTCGCTCGAGTGAGTCGCGATGCGCGGCGAAGTGCGCATGCGACGATGAAGTGCAACGTGCGTGCGAACGACAAAGTTCACACGCGCTCTTGCTTGTCAATATTCATTTCGTGTATATACTCGACCCCGGACTAACCCGACACGGAGATCTACCATGGCAGCTAAAGCGAAGAAGGGTAAGAAAAAGGCCAAGAGAAAGGCCGCGAAGAAAAAGTAAGCCCTTCGGATGCAGAACGGCGGTTGCAACTGAGAGTACATTCAGCCAGCCGCCCGTTCTCGAATCCACGATACGATGACTGTGCCCGCGCAAGCGGGCACAGTCGTCTCTGCAGCTTGAAAAACGCTGATATTCACGCTCCCCGTGCATCCTGACGATCGCAAGAAGCGCGCTGCGCACGCGGCGCTCGACTATCTCACCGACGGCCTGATCCTCGGTGTCGGCACCGGCTCGACGGTGAATCACTTCATCGATGCGCTCGCCGGGGTTCGTGGTCGGATTGGCGGAGCGGTGTCCAGTTCGGAGGCGTCCACGGCCCGCCTGCGAGCGACCGGAATCGAAGTGCTCGACCTCAACGAGGTCGGCTCGCTCGAGCTCTATGTGGACGGCGCCGATGAAGCCACCACCCACCGCCATCTCATCAAGGGCGGCGGCGGCGCGCTGACGCGAGAGAAGATCGTTGCCGCCGCATCGCAGCGCTTCGTCTGCATAGTCGATGATTCCAAGCTGGTCGACGTGCTGGGACGCTTCCCACTACCCATCGAGGTGGTGCCGATGGCGCGCAGCTACGTCGCCCGGGAGCTTGCAAAGAGGGGCGGCCGCCCGGTGTGGCGCGAGCGTTTCGTCACCGACAACGGCAATCACATCCTCGACGTGCACAGCCTGACGATTCTCGATCCGCCGGCCCTGGAGAGCGAACTCAACCAGATCCCAGGAATCGTTACCGTCGGGCTGTTCGCCCGCCGGCCCGCGGACGTGCTGCTCATCGGCGATGCCGCCAGCGTGCGCCGGCTCTGAGCGGAGTCCGGCACCGCACCTCAGCACTGCGGGCCGGACTCCAGAGTCGATTACAGCTTCCCTGCTGACAGGATCAGCCTGCGCCTTGCGGAGCGACCTTCTCCGCGACCCACCCCAGAGCGGCGCCGCCGACCAGATACATGATGAGCGAATCGACTCCCCACCAGACCCAGATAGTCGATGGCAGGTTGAAAACCCCGGACATTCCGAGGCTGAAACCACACGAGAGCAGGAACACGACGAAGCCGTATTTCAGCCCACGCAGCCAACCGGCACCCGCGAATGTCGAGCGCACGTGGCCGTAAATCCCCGCGAGAATCAGCGCGCTGAGCAGTCCGGTCGTGATCCAGTAGGGCAGCAGTGCCGCGATCGGCGAGCTCATGCTCGGCCATCAGCACCATGTCGAAGCGAGCGCCTTTCAGGAATTGCTGTTCTTCTGTGCTATGCGTACGCACCACCGATTGCAGTTGGGGGTTGGCAAGGCGCCGCGAGTGGAGCGAGCGCGTTGCTCAGCGCGGGCCAGGCACGTTGTTGGCGTGACGTGCGAGCAGGCGCCACGTGCCCGATTCCTTCTTCCAGATGTTCGTAAAACGGTGGTGCACGGTTTGCCCGGTCATCGGGGCGTCGCCCACGGGCTCATCCGACATGTGGGCCTCCCAGCGAGTGAGCCCGCCAGATGGCGGGCTCATGCATGTTTTGGCTGGGGGACTAGGATTCGAACCTAGGTTGGCGGAGTCAGAGTCCGCAGTCCTACCGCTAGACGATCCCCCAAGAATCGAATTTCGTAAGACCCCTCGCCCGGCCCTCTCCCCGCTTCAATCAGGGAGAGGGTGAGTCCCCGCCAGGGAGTGAGATCAACGCTTCGAGTATTGCGGACGGCGGCGCGCTTTGCGACGGCCGACTTTCTTGCGTTCGACTTCGCGCGCATCGCGCGTCACGAAGCCGGCCTGCCGCAGCGGCTTGCGCAGCGTCTCATCGAATGCAATCAGCGCACGCGTAATACCGTGACGGATCGCGCCCGCCTGGCCGGTGATGCCGCCACCTTCGACCTGCGCCGACACGTCGAAACGATTCGCGACCTGCGCCAGCTCGAGCGGCTGACGCACGATCATGCGGCCGGTCTCACGGCCGAAGAACTCTTCGATCGTGCGATCGTTGATCGAGATCTTGCCCGTGCCCTGGGTGATGTAGACGCGGGCGGTGGAGGTTTTGCGACGGCCCGTGCCGTAGTAGCTGGTGGCAGTCATGCGCTTGCTTATGCTCGGTGAGTTTGTAGGACTACAGGCTCAGGGCCTTGGGTTGCTGCGCGGTGTGCGGATGCTGGTTGCCCGCGAACACGTGCAGCTTCTTGAACATCTTCCGACCCAGCGGATTCTTCGGCAACATGCCCTTCACGGCGAACTGGATGGCTCGTTCCGGGTGCTCCTTGAGGAGCTTGCCGAGCGCGATCGTCTTGAGGTTGCCGAGGTAGCCGGTGTGGTGGTGATAGAGCTTGTCTTCGAGCTTGTTGCCGGTCACGCGGATCTTCTCGGCATTGATCACGACGAGGTGATCACCCATGTCGACATGCGGTGAGTAATCGGCCTTGTGCTTGCCCTTGAGGCGGTGAGCCAGCTGCGTCGCGAGACGACCCAGGGTGCGCCCGGCGGCATCGACGACGTACCAGTCGCCGCGCACCTGACCCGGCTTGGCGAAAACCGTGTTCATGATGTGATTCGAACTCCGTGAGCCGCGCCCCACCGGCATCGGGGGTCCGCGAAAAAGGCCGGAAGTTTACTGAAGGGTCGGGGGCTTTGCAAAGCAAAAGGCCGGTTACACGTGGATTCACCCCGGTTCGGGGCCGGCGCCATATATAATGAGTCCGTGCCACGTAAGTCATTGTCAGGACTGGACCTGCTGCTCGCCCAAGCGGACCGCGCCCTCAAGACCCTCGCTTCCGCCACCACCGCTTCACGGCCCAGTCCAGCCGGCCGGCCCCTCGATCCGCCGCTCGATGAATCCGAGCGTCGTCATGCGGCCGGGCTCATGCGGGTCAATCACGCCGGCGAGATCGCTGCGCAAGCCCTCTATCAAGGCCAGGCGCTCACCGCACGTGGCGCGGAAGTGCGCGAAAAACTGCACCGGGCCGCAGAGGAAGAAGGCGATCATCTCGCCTGGTGCGAGGAGCGCCTGCGCGAGCTCGACAGCCGCACGAGCGTGCTCAATCCGCTCTGGTACGCGGGCTCTTTCGCAATCGGCGCCCTCGCCGGTGCGCTCGGCGATCGGGTGAGCCTCGGCTTCGTGGCCGAGACGGAGCGCCAGGTCGAGGGACACCTCGACGAGCATCTGCAGCGTCTGCCGCGCAACGACGAGCGCAGCCGCAGGGTCCTGGCCCAAATGAAGGCAGACGAGACTCGGCACGGTGAGAACGCGCGGGCCGCGGGGGCACGTGAGCTGCCGGCGCCGGTAAAACTGCTGATGAAGCTGACATCGCGCGTCATGACACGCACGGCGTACTGGATCTGAAGTGGCTGTAACCAGCGCTTCGCTTGCGGTCCTGTATCTTCTGTAATACAAACGCGGGCTATGCAGCCCGTCCGCGGGGGAGATCGTATGGAAGAAGGGGCTAAACCGCTCAGCGACATTCCAGCCATCAATCGCTTCCTGAGCTATTGCCGCATCCGCACGGTGCCGTCGAAGACCGTGGTGATCCATGCCGGCGATCTGCCGGACATCCTGTACTACATCATCAGCGGCTCGGTCGAGGTGATGATCGAGGACGAGGATGGCAACGAGATGGTGCTCGCCTACCTGAACAAGGGACAATTCTTCGGCGAGATGGGCCTGTTCTACGAGCAGCCGACACGCAGCGCGTGGGTGCGCACGCGCCAGCAGTGCGAGCTCGCGGAAATGACCTACCCGCGCTTCCGGCAGATCGCTGCCGAGAGCCCCGGGCTCATCTTCGAGCTGGCCACGCAACTCGCGACGCGGCTCGATCGCACCAATCGCAAGCTCGGCGATCTAGCGTTCGTCGACGTCACCGGTCGCGTCGCGCACGCCATCATGGATCTGTGCGGCGAGCCGGATGCCATGACGCACCCCGAGGGCATGCAGATCAAGGTCAGCCGCCAGGAGTTGAGTCGCCTCGTCGGCTGCTCACGTGAGATGGCTGGGCGCGTGCTGAAAGTTCTCGAAGAACAGGGCCTGCTCAAGGCCACTGGCAAGACGATCGTGGTCTACAACGCGCGGCCCAAGGTGAAGACCCGGCCGGTTATCGTGCCCACCAAGCCGATGATGCACGACAAGACCGCCGCGGTGGATGACGACGATGATGACGATGACGACTGGGATGATGAGGACGAAGACGAGGAAGAGAGCAAGTAGGCGGTGACCCGGCTTTCCAGCCGGCGCGCCGCCAGAGAACCGAGCACCAATCAGCGGCTGCGCCGCCCCTTGGCAATCTCCGCTCTCATTTCCCGGATCGTCGCCGCGTAATCCCCGCTCTCGAAGATCGCCGAGCCGGCTACGAAGGTATCGGCGCCGGCACGTGCAATGGCGCCGATGTTTTCGACCTTGACACCACCATCGATCTCGAGTCGCACCTCGCGGCCGCTGGCGTCGATCCGTGAGCGCGCCTGCGCGAGCTTCGCCAGCGCCGCAGCGATGAACTTCTGGCCCGCAAAGCCCGGATTCACCGACATCAGCAGCACCATGTCGATCCTGTCGAGCGTGTGATCCAGCCAGTCGAGCGGTGTGGCTGGATTGAAGACCAGCCCCGGCTGCGCGCCGCTCTCGCGGATCAGGCCGATGGTGCGATCGACATGTTCGCTGGCCTCGGGATGGAACGTGATGTAAGTGGCGCCGGCGCGCGCGAAATCCGGAATGATGCGATCGACCGGCTTGATCATGAGATGCACGTCGATCGGCGCCTTGATGCCGTGCTTGCGCAGCGCCCCGCACACCAGCGGGCCGATCGTCAGGTTCGGCACGTAGTGGTTGTCCATCACGTCGAAATGGATCACGTCGGCGCCCGCGCCGAGCACACGCTCGACGTCCTCGCCGAGACGCGCGAAATCAGCTGACAGGATGGAAGCCGCAATCAGGTCAGTACCGGGCATGGGCGGTCGGCTTACTTCTGTTTGCGATGAGCGCGAATCGTCTCATAGGCTTCGCGAATCCGCTGCGTTTTTTGCTTGGCGAGCTCCTGCATCGATTCCGGCAGGCCGTTCGCCACCAGCTTGTCCGGATGATTGCGGCTCATCTGGCGGCGATACGCCTTGACCACTTCCGCGTCGCTCGCCGTGACCGCAACCTGGAGCACCTCGTAGGCATCGCCCCCGTTGTCACGGGATTGTGCCGCGCCAGGCCGCTGGCCGCGCTGCAAGCGCAGCAGTGCCTCCAGGTGCGCGAGCTCGAAGCCGGAAATCCCGAGCCACCGCCCCACATTCTGCACGATCGGCCGGGCCGGTCCCTGCAGATCACCGCCGTCGAGCGCGGCACTCAGCTGGATCTCGATGAAATAGCGCAGCAGATCCTGTCGCCGGCCGCAGACGGCGCGCAATTCGCGGATGGTTCGTTCGAGCTCGAATCCGGGCGCCTTGCCCCCGGTGAAGAAACGAATCGCCGCCTGCACCTGCTCCTCGGAAAGCCGCAGGTGTTGCATGACGCCCCGCGCAGCGCGAATTTCACGTTCCGAAACGCGCCCGTCGGCCTTGGCAATACAGCCCATGACCGCGAACGTGGTACGGAAGAACACCGCGCTGACGATGCGCGGATCGCCTTCACCGCGCGCATTCCCCTCATCCTCGACGCTGCGGTCGTACTGGTGGCCCAGCAACAGACCGACGAGCGCGCCGATCGGGCCCGCTCCGACGACGGCGCCGAGCAGCCCACCGATGACCTTTCCTTTCCACTGCATCTGCGATTCTTGACCGTGACCTGAGGCGGGCGGCAACATGCGCCCTCGCCTTTCAGGGCGGCTATCCTACCAGTCACCGTTCCCAGCTC
>DASQOO010000124.1:0-6222 GCA_035644435.1 Steroidobacteraceae bacterium
CCGAAAAGCCGCCGAGCGTGAACAGGAACAGGAACGCGAGCGCGTAGAGCATCGGCGTCTCGAACGTCATGCTGCCCTTCCACATCGTCGCCACCCAGTTGAACACCTTCACGCCGGTGGGGACGGCGATCAGCATGGTGGAGAACATGAAGAACAGTTCGCCGGCCAGCGGCATGCCCACGGTGAACATGTGATGCGCCCAGACGATGAAGGACAGGAACGCGATGCTGGCCACCGCGTAAACCATCGCGTCGTAGCCGAACAGCGGCTTGCGCGAGAACGCCGGGATCACCTCGGAGACGATGCCGAAGGCCGGCAGGACCAGGATGTAGACTTCCGGGTGGCCGAAGAACCAGAAGATGTGCTGGAACATCACCGGGTCACCGCCGCCCGCCGCACTGAAGAAGCGCGTGCCGAAGAAGTGATCCGTGAGCAGCATCGTCACCGCGCCCGCCAGCACCGGCATCACCGCGATCAGCAGATACGCCGTGATCAGCCAGGTCCAGACGAACAGCGGCAGGTGCAGCAGGGACATGTTCTTCAGGCGCAGGTTCGTGATCGTCACGATGATGTTGATCGCGCCCATGATCGAGGAGGCGCCCATCAGGTGAATCGCGAACACGGTCATCGGCAGGCTGTTGCCGGCCTGCAGCGACAGCGGCGGATACAGCGTCCAGCCGCCCGCAGGACCGCCGCCCGGAACGAACATCGAGCCGAGCAGCAGCGTGAAGGCGAACGGCAGGATCCAGAAGCTGTAGTTGTTCATGCGCGGCAGCGCCATATCGGGCGCGCCGATCTGCATCGGGATCATCCAGTTCGCGAGACCGACCCAGGCCGGCATGATCGCGCCGAAGATCATCACCAGCGCGTGCAGCGTCGTGAACTCGTTGAACAGGCCCGGATCAACGATCTGCAGGCCGGGCTTGAAGAGCTCGGCGCGGATCACCATCGCGAAAGCACCGCCCACGAAGAACATGATGCAGGCGAACACCAGGTACAGCGTGCCGATGTCCTTGTGATTGGTGGTGAAGAGCCAGCGCTTGATGCCGCTCGGCCTCTCGTCGTGATGCCCGTGGGCGTCGGAAGCGTGGCTGTGATTGTCGGCGTACGTTGCCATGTTCTGATCTCGGGTCGGGTTCGTTCGAGTGAACTTCAGGGCGTCTGTGCGACGGTGGTGGCTGCGTCGGGTGCGGCCGCGGCGGTCGCGGGCTCGGCAGCCGGCTTGTTCGCTGCCTTCTGCGCTTCGAGCCAGGTGGCAAAATCCGCCTTGGTCTTCACTTCGACCACGATCGGCATGAAGCCGTGGTCGCGGCCGCAGAGCTCGGCGCACTGTCCGCGGTAGAACCCGGTCTTGCCTTCGTCGACCTTGAACCACATCTCGTTGACGAAGCCGGGGATCGCATCCTTCTTCATGCCGAAGTCGGGCACCCACCAGGCGTGAATCACATCGTTCGCGGTCACCAGCAGGCGCACCTTCGTGCCTTCGGGCACCACCAGCGGATGGTCGACATCGAGCAGGTAGTGCTCGACGGTGTTGGGATCGATGCCCGAGCCGAGCTGGCGCGCGGCGTTGCTCGGTTGTGCCAGCTGCGAGAAATAGTTCACGCCCCTATCCAGGTAGTCGTAGTGCCACTTCCACTGGTAGCCGGTGACCTTGATCGAGAGCTCGCTGTTGCGCGTGTCTTCGATCTGGATGAGCGTCTTCGCCGCCGGGATCGCCATGATCACGAGAATCACGATCGGCACGATGGTCCAGACGACTTCCACCTTCCGGCTGTGGGTCAGTGTGACATCGGCGACCGCGCCCTTCGACTTACGGAAGGTGGCGATCGAATAGATCATGAAGCCGAACACTACGATCGCGATGGCCACGCACCACCAGAAGATCTTCATGTGCAGGGCGTAGATCTCGGCGCTGAGCTCGGTGACGCCCACCGGCATGTTTAGGTCGTGCGCCGCGAATACCGGGGCCGCCCAGGCGAGCGCGAGCCACAATGGCAAGCGACGCCAGCTCGATGCGAAATTCATGACCATTGCGACCGGAGCTCCACGTTGAATTCGAATTGTCAGCGCGCCAACGCCTGATCCACCCCGCGGACCACGAGGGGCGGCGACTCATTGATCGTGCCAATCACCTGCTTGAGCCGTGCTGCAAGCCCGCGCCGCTCTTCCTCCCTGAGGAACCCGCCGATCTCGCACGCGCGACCGTGGGATTCGATCAGCAGTCGGCTGGGGTGCAGCGCCGTATACGAGGCGCGAAGTGTAACCTTGGCCCAGTGCCGAGGAAATACGAGGCGCTCCTCGCTGGCATGGGTCTTGAGCTCGATCACGACCTGCTGCGGGGAAACGCTGATGCGTTGTCGCACGAAGCGCGCCCGCAGACTCAGCCGGAGGGCCCAACCCAGGGCCAGCATTTCGAGGCCTGCGAACGGGAAGACCGGCCAGAAGCCCTGCAGGGCGAACAGGCCGGCGATCGAGAAAGACACCGTGCACAGTGAAGCAAAGAAGAAGAGTGCGGTCGCGGGCGTCAACGCGCAGTTGGGTTGCAGCTCGACCTGAAAAAAAGGTTCCTGGTCAGCTCTTGTAGTCTCGTCCGTCACGACCGGTCGCCCCCGCCAGAGGGCGCATGGTAGGCGAAATTTCTTCTCGACTCAAAAACTTAACCGAGACCTCAGGGCAGCAGTCGATCCAGATCGAGGCACTCGCTGGCGAACGCCGCCGAGGGCGGAGCCTGGTGGGGAATACTCCCGAGAAGTGGCGCCTCGAGCCGTTCCTCGAGGCTGCGCAGATTGTCGGAGGCGCGCTGGAAATCGGGATCGATGCCATTTGCCACCCACCCAAGGAGGCGCTGGCCGCCGGCTTCGATGGCCTGTGCGGTGAGCAAAGCATGGTTGAGGCATCCCAGGCGCATACCCACGACCATCACCACCTGCGCGTTGATCATGCGTGCCAGGTCGGGGAACGAGTCGCGCTCGTTGAGCGGCGTCAGCCAGCCGCCCGCGCCTTCGACGACCACTACGTCGGCGAGGCCGGACAGGATCCTGAATGCGCGCACGATCTCGCGCAGATCGATCTGCACGCCCGCCTCCACCGCCGCGATATGCGGGGCGACTGCAGGGTTGAAGGAATACGGATTGACGATGCGATAGGGCGCCGGCTCGCTCGCTTCAGCAATCAGCGCGAGCGCATCCTCGTTGACCCAGCCCTCCGGGGTTTCGCGACCGCCGGAAGCGACCGGTTTCATCCCGGCCACTCGCAACCCGCGGTTGCGCAAGCCTCGCAGCAGCGCTGCCGCGATCAGCGTCTTGCCAACCCCGGTGTCGGTGCCGGTGACGAATAGGGTTTTGCGCGTCATCAAATGGTCTGGGTCAGTTCTCACGCAGTGAGGTCGACGGGGCGCGGCGCGAGATCTGGCTCAAGGGCACTCTCACTTCTCCTTCGCGAGAGACCGCGCCCCAGGCGTGTCCGAGCACGACTTCATAGGTTGCGGGCAACCGGCCCGCAATCCGGAAGCGCTCATAGGCAGCCGTGACCGCCGCGAATCTCGCGCGGCCGGTGAGTCCCGAGGGCCGCCCTGCCGTCGCATTCTGGGCACCGATCGCCTTCAGGTCACGCATCAGCGCGATGGCCGTGTCATAGGTGAGCGTGAAGCGCTCGACATCGAGCACCGGTTCGGCGAGCCGCGCGCGAACCAGGGCATCGCCAAGATCGTGCATGTCGATGAAGCGGCTGACATGCGGGCGTTCGTCCACCGCAGCCCACGCGGCACGCAGCTCCATCAGTGTGTCCGGCCCGAGAGTGCTGAACGTCAGCAGGCCGCGCGGCTTCAGTACGCGCTGAACCTCGCGCAGCACCCCATCCGGCACATCGCACCACTGCAGCATCAGGTTGCTGAAGATGAGGTCGACGCTCTCATCCGGCAGCGGCATGCGCTCGGCATCGGCGCACACCCGCTCGAAGCGCCGTCGCCAGCCTTGCTGATGAGTGGCCTCGCGCAACATTCCGGTTGCGATGTCGAGCGCGACTACCCGCGCGCGCGGGAAGCGACGCTTCAATTCGCGTGCCGCGTGGCCGGTACCGCAACCGGCATCGACGATCAATTCGGGCTCGAGCCTGACGTATTCCAGTCGCGACAGGAGGCGTTGTCGGACTTCCGTCTGCAGGATCGCCGCGCGGTCATAACTGCGGCTGGCGCGCTCGAAGCCCCGGCGCATCTGGCGCCGATCGAGTGCAAAGGGCTCGCTCGCACCCTCGCGCGACGGCTTCATGATGTTCCCCGCAATGCGTGCGTCAGGGCGTCGACGAGACTATCGATGTGATCGTCGTGATGCGCAGCGGACAGCGTAATGCGCAGCCGCGCCGTTCCCTCGGGAACCGTCGGTGGACGAATCGCCGTCACCCAGAAGCCGCGTTCCCACAGCGCCTCACTCACGGCGACAGCACGCGCGGCGCTGCCGAGCACAATGGGCTGGATGGGAGTAGCCGAGGAGCTGAGCTCGATGCCGGCTTGGTGCACGGCACTGCGAAAACGCGCGATGTTCGCGAGCAGCCGGTCGCGGCGCCAACTCTCTTCGTCGATCAGGCGCAGCGCCGTTCGAGTCGCGCACGCGATCGCGGGCGGCAGCGCCGTCGTGTAGATGTAGGTGCGCGACCGCTGAATGAGATATTCGATCAACTCCTCGGCGCCCGCCACGAAGGCGCCGCAGGTACCGAGCGCTTTGCCGAAAGTGCCCATCAGGATTGGCACCCGCCCAGCATCGAGCCCGAAATGCTCGAGTGTCCCGCGACCGCGCGCGCCGAGAACGCCAATGCCATGCGCATCGTCGACCATCAGCAAGGCACCGCTGGATTGCGCAGCACTTGCGAGTGCGCTGAGCGGTGCGACGTCGCCATCCATGCTGAAGACGCCATCCGTCATCACGAGCGTAGCGCCCTCGCGGGGCTCGGCGAGTTTCGCCGCCACGGCCGTGGCGTCGCAATGCGCGTAGCGGGAAAGGCGAGCGCCGGACAACAGCGCCGCATCAAGAAGTGAAGCGTGATTGAGGCGATCTTCGAGCACTTGATCGCCGCGTTCGACGAGTGCGGCGGCGATCCCGAGGTTGGCCATGTAGCCGGTGGAGAAGAGCAACGCGCGTTCGCGCCCCGTGAAGGCCGCGACTTCCTCTTCGAGTGCATGGTGCTCGATACCGTGGCCCGTCACGAGATGCGAAGCACCGCTCCCGACGCCGTAACGTGCGGCCGCATCACGCAGCGCGGCGACGACGCGCGGATGGTGACTCAGGCCGAGATAGTCGTTGCTGCAAAAGACGACACGGCGCGCTCCGTCGACGCTAGCGACCACGCCCGCGTCCTCTTGCGACCACTCCTGCACGACGCGGCGGCGCCGATACAGGTCGCGCCCACGCAGCTCGTCGAGTCGTTCACGCAGTGCAGGGTTCAGGCTCGACTCCGAGGCGCGCGAACAGCTCCTGGTCATGCACGACGTCCGGGTTCCCGGTCGTCAGGAGTTTCTCTCCATAAAAGATCGAGTTGGCGCCGGCGAGAAAGCACAGCGCCTGCAATTCATCGCTCATCGCTGTGCGTCCTGCCGACAGCCGTACGTGCGCCTTCGGCATCAGTACGCGCGCCACGGCAATCGCCCGCACGAAATCCAGAGGATCGAGCTGTGGTGCCCCATCGAGTGGTGTGCCGGGTACTTGAACGAGTTGGTTGATCGGTACGCTCTCCGGGTGCTCGGGCAGTGTCGCCAGCGTGTGCAGGAGCTTGGCGCGGTCGAGCTCGGTCTCGCCCATCCCGAGGATGCCGCCACAACACACCTTGATGCCCGCGGCCCGTACCGCGGCGAGGGTGTCGAGTCGATCCTGGTAGGTGCGCGTGGTGATGATCTTCTCGTAGTGCTCGGCGGAGGTGTCGAGATTGTGGTTGTAGTAGTCGAGGCCCGCCGCCTTGAGTTCGTCGGCCTGTTCGGGCGTGAGCATCCCGAGTGTCGCGCAGGTCTCGAGGCCGAGCGCACGCACTTCGCGAACCATCTCGGCGATCTGCTTGAGCTCCCGCGCCTTCGGGCTGCGATACGCCGCGCCCATGCAGAAGCGAGTGGCGCCCGCGTCGCGCGCCGCCTTGGCGCGCTCCACTACTGCTCCGACGTCCATCAGCGCTTCGCGCTCGACACCGGTGTGATAGCGGATGCTTTGCGGGCAGTAGGCGCAATCCTCCGGGCAGCCG
>DASQOO010000125.1:0-29613 GCA_035644435.1 Steroidobacteraceae bacterium
GCCATCGCGCTACACCGCGCCGATGAGTATCGAGGACGCGACCGAACAGGCGCGCCGCCAGGGAGTGAAGCACAGCCTGATCTCGATCGAGGGCATGTTCGAGACGACGCTGGGCGCACTCAGGCAGGAGTTCGCCGGCGCGGCTCCCGATACCACGGAAGAGAACATTCAGTCCCGCTGTCGTGGAGTCCTGCTGATGGCGATCTCCAACAGGACCGGACGCATGCTGCTTACCACGGGGAACAAGAGCGAGATGGCGGTCGGCTACGCGACGCTCTACGGCGACATGGCGGGCGGGTTCGCCCCGATCAAGGATTGCAGCAAGCTGCTGGTCTATCGACTCGCGCGCTACCGCAATTCCCTGGGCGCCATCATTCCAGAGCGTGTACTGACCCGCGCGCCATCGGCGGAGCTGCGGCCGGACCAGAGAGACACCGATTCACTTCCGCCGTACCAGGTGCTCGATCCGATCCTCGAGGCTTTCATCGAGGAGGACCTGTCGGTCGAGCAGATCGTGGCGCGCGGCTTCGATCGCGCCACCGTGACTCGCATTCTCGACATGGTGAAGCGCAACGAATACAAGCGGCGCCAGGCGCCACCCGGGGTGCGTGTCAGCAGCCGCGCCTTCGGCCGTGACTGGCGTTATCCGATAACCAGCGGTTATCGACTGAAGACCTGACTTACCAGATGGCCCACCATTTCTTCTTCTTGTCTACACGCTCCGCCGTCTCCGGAAAGTTCTCCCGATAGACGCTCGCCGACTCCTCGGCGAGGTCATCGAGTCCCAGCCTGCGGTAGCCGTCGGTCATGATCTCGAGCGCGGGCTTGACGGCCGGCGCGCCGTCGTAGTTCTCGATGATGTACTTGGCGCGGGCGATCGCCGCCAGGTAGGCACCGCGGCGCATGTAGTAATCGGCGACGTGTATCTCGTAGTCGGCGAGACGATTGCGCAGGTACAGCAGCCGCACGCGCGCATCGTGCGCATACTCGCTCTGCGGGTAGCTCGTGACCACGGTCTGGAAGGCGGCGAACGACTTGCGTGCATCGCTCGGCGGGCGCTCGCTGAGATCCACGCGCAGCCAGCGCTCCAGGAAGTTCGGCGTGCGCTCGAAGTACACCAGGCCCTTGATGTAGTTCGCGTAGTCGCAGCGGGGGTGGGCGGGATTCTCGCGGATGAACTGATCCGCCGCATCGATCGCCGATTCCGACTGGTGATCCTTGTAGTACGCGTACATCAGATCCAGCCGGCCCTGGCGCGCGGCATCGCTGAACGGATAACGCGCGTCGAGCGCCTCGTAGACCTTGATCGCGTTGCCGAAGTCGTTATCCCTGAGCGCCTTGGCGCCGCGCTGGTAGATGACCTCGGGGTCGCCCTGCATTTCCTTGCTGCGGTTGCCGCTGCAACCGGCAAACGCCAGGACCGTGAGGATCAATAGCAGGGAAACTCGGTTCGACCGGATTGACAGCAGCCTCACGCGTTGCCTCGCCCTTAAAGTGGCCGCAAAGTATAGCCGAAGGGCGCATGCTCTGACGGCCGCAATGGCACACAAGTTCCAGACGCACGAGTTGCAGATCCCACCCCGGCTCGCCGGCATGCGCCTCGACCAGGTGCTTGCGCTGCTATTGCCGGAATATTCACGTTCGCGCCTCAAGGACTGGATCGAGGCTGGCCACGTCAGCATCGATCGGCGACAGCCGCGTCCGCGCGATGTCGTGAGCGGCGGTGAGCGGGTGACGGTCGAAGCCGAGATCGCGGCCGATACCCGAGTCGAGCCCCAGGCCATCGAACTCGATGTCGTGCACGAGGATGCGGAACTGCTGATCATCAACAAGCCCGCCGGGCTCGTCGTGCATCCGGGCGCGGGCAACCGCGACCGGACCTTGCAGAACGCGCTGCTGCATTTCGACCCGGCACTGGCGTCCCTGCCTCGGGCGGGCATTCTTCACCGCCTCGACAAGGACACGACCGGCCTGCTGGTGGTGGCGCGCACGCTGGCCGCGCATACGGAACTGACGCGCCAGATGCAGCAACGAGAAATCGAGCGCGAGTACGAGGCCATCTGCAGCGGCGTCATGACTGCGGGCGGGACCGTCGATCGACCCATCGGTCGGCACCGCTCGGACCGCGTGCGCATGGCGGTGCGCGAGGATGGACGCGAAGCGGTCACGCACTACCGTGTCGTCGCGCGCTTTCGCGCGCATACGCACGTTCGCGTCAGTCTCGAGACCGGCCGCACTCACCAGATCCGCGTGCATTTCGCTCACCTGCGCCATCCCCTGGTCGGTGACAGCACCTATGGCGGGAGACTGTTGCTGCCGCGTGGTGCGAGCCCGGACCTGGTCGCAGCCCTGCGCGAGTTCCCCCGGCAGGCACTGCATGCGGCCCGCTTGCGCCTGCAGCATCCGCGCGATGGCCAGAGCGTCGAGTGGCGCGCGCCGCTCCCCGCAGATCTGCGCAAGCTCATCGCGGTGTTGCGCAAGGACGCAGCCGAGCGAGGTGCGGCGTGAGTCCGATCGAGTTCATCGTCCCTGAGTGGCCGGTTTCACCAAGAGTCCATGCCGTTTCGACGTTGCGCAGAGGCGGAGTGAGCGTCGCGCCCTACGACACGTTCAACCTGGGCGCGGACGTCGGCGATGAGGTCGACGCCGTGGCCGAGAATCGCCGCCGCTTGGGTGAGCAACTGGGTCTCGATGGGGAGCCCTGTTGGCTCAAGCAAGTGCACGGCGCCAATGTCGTGCGCGCGGGCGAGGTGACAGGGGAGCGGCCGCAAGCGGACGCCGCCATCGCTGCGGCGTCCGATCAGATCTGCGCCATTCTCACTGCGGACTGCATGCCGGTGCTGCTGGCGAGAACCGATGGCACGCGAGTCGCTGCCGCTCATGCCGGGTGGCGAGGTCTCGCCTCGGGCGTGCTCGAGTCGACCATTGCAGCTCTCGAAACACCGCCGCGCGAGCTCGCCGCATGGTTGGGACCCGCCATCGGGCCGGATCACTTCGAGGTGGGATCGGAAGTGCGTGCGGCGTTCCTGCGCATCGATCCAGCTGCGGTGACCGCGTTTCGTGCCAACGCGCGTGGGCGCTGGATGTGCGACCTGTATCGGCTCGCGCATCAGCACCTCAACCGCGCCGGCGTCGATGCGATCTTCGGTGGCGGGCGCTGCACCTTCGCAGAGGCGACGGAATTTTTCTCCTATCGGCGTGATGGCCGCTGCGGCCGGATGGCTTCGTTGATCTGGATCGAATAGGCGCGCCAGGCACGGCGGGTTTTGCGACCGTGCTACGATTCGGCCGGTGTCGACCCTCGCGTGGATCATCACGTTTACTGTCCTCGGCGGTGTGCTGAGCGTACTGATTGCGGGACTGGTGCTGTTGCTTCCGGCGCAGCGACGCACCGCCGCCTTGCCTCACCTGGTGAGTTTCGCAACCGGCGCACTGCTCGGCGCGGCGCTCCTCAAGCTCCTGCCGCACGCGATCGAAGGCGCCGGACTCTCGAAGCTGCATCTCGTCACGCTGTCATTGATCGCCGGCATCTTCGCGTTCTTCGTGCTCGAGAAGCTCGTGCTGTGGCGTCACTGTCACCAGGAAGACTGCGAGCCGCACACGCCACTCACGCCCGGCCACTCAGACGGGTCGCATTCGCACAGCCCCTCGAACTCGCACGCGCCCTCGCAGCAGCAGCGTGACTACGCCTCCGCCATGCTCATCCTGGCCGGAGATTCGATTCACAATGCGCTGGACGGGGTCATGCTGGCCGCGGCGTTCCTGACCGACGTGCGCCTCGGCATCGTCGCCGGCATCGCCGTCATCGCGCACGAGATCCCGCAGGAAGTGGGCGACTTCGCCATCCTGCTCAACGGGGGCTTCTCGCGGGCGCGCGCCCTGGCATTGAATCTCCTCACCAGTCTGACGTCGGTCCTGGGCGGCGTCATCGGGTACTTCGCCCTGAGTCATGCCATGGGTTTGCTGCCGTATGCGCTGGCGGTTACGGCTGCCTCACTCTTGTACGTAGCGGTGGCCGACCTCATTCCGGGCCTCCATCGGCGTACCGACCCCCTCGCCGGGGTCCAGCAGGTCGCCCTGATCGCCATCGGGATCGCGGTCATCGTCCTGACGGATATCCACTAGCGACTGCACCCAAGTGCATTGATTTTCCGGGGGTTGACCCTAGATTGTGCGGGCTGCTTCGCTCGGAGCATTTCCTATGCGCATGGACAAACTGACGACCAAGTTTCAGACGGCGTTGGCCGATGCCCAGTCGATGGCTGTGGGGCGGGACCACCAGTTCATCGAACCGGCCCACCTGATGCTCGCCCTGCTCAACCAGCAGGGTGGGAGCGTGCGCCCACTCCTCGAAAAGGCGGGCGCCAATGTCAGCAAACTCCGTTCGGAGCTGATGGCGGCGATCGATCGACTGCCGAAGGTCGAGGGCACTGCCGGCGAAGTGCATGTCTCCAATGATCTGAGCCGCCTGCTCAACGTTACCGACAAGCTGGCGCAGCAGCGGGGTGACGAGTACATCGCCTCCGAACTCTTCGCGCTCGCCGCCTTCGAGGATCGCGGCACGCTCAAGAGCATCCTGCGCGACTCCAATGCCGTGCGCGGCGCGGTCGAGAAGGCGATCGAGGAGTTGCGCGGCGATCAGAAGGTCGAGGACCCGAATGCCGAGGAGAGCCGCCAGGCGCTCGAGAAATACACCATCGACCTGACCGAGCGCGCCGAGCAGGGAAAGCTCGATCCCGTGATCGGGCGCGACGACGAGATCCGCCGCACCATCCAGGTGTTGCAGCGGCGCACCAAGAACAACCCGGTGCTCATCGGCGAGCCGGGCGTGGGCAAGACCGCGATCGTCGAGGGCCTGGCGCAGCGGATCATCAATGGCGAAGTGCCGGAAGGGCTCAAGAGCAAGCGCATCCTCGCGCTCGACATGGGCTCACTCATCGCGGGCGCCAAGTTCCGCGGTGAATTCGAGGAACGCCTCAAGGCGGTTCTCAACGATCTCGCCAAGCAGCAGGGCCAGGTCATCCTCTTCATCGACGAGCTGCACACCATGGTCGGTGCCGGCAAAGCCGAGGGCGCGATGGACGCCGGCAACATGCTCAAGCCCGCGCTCGCGCGCGGCGAGTTGCATTGCGTTGGCGCGACCACGCTCGATGAGTATCGCAAGTACATCGAGAAGGACGCGGCGCTCGAGCGGCGCTTCCAGAAAGTCCTGGTCGATGAGCCCAGCGTCGAGGACACGATCGCGATCCTGCGCGGCCTGAAGGAACGCTACGAGGTGCACCACGGCGTCGAGATCACCGATCCCGCGATCGTGAGCGCGGCGACGCTATCGCATCGCTACATCAGCGACCGGCAGCTCCCGGACAAGGCCATCGACCTGATCGACGAAGCTGCCTCGCGCATCCGCATGGAGATCGATTCCAAGCCCGAGGTGATGGACCGCCTGGAGCGGCGCATCGTGCAGCTCAAGATCGAACGCGAGGCGCTGAAGAAAGAGAAGGACGAGGCCTCGAAGAAGCGCCTCAAGATCCTCGAGGACACGCTCAAGGGACTCGAGAAGGAATACGCGGACCTCGAAGAGGTCTGGAAGGCCGAGAAAGCGGTCGTACAAGGCACGGCCTCCATCAAGGAGGAGCTGGAGCGTGCGCGGCTCGAGCTCGAGCCCGCGCGGCGCGCGGGCGACCTCACGCGCATGTCGGAGCTGCAGTACGGACGGATTCCGGAGCTCGAGAAGCGCCTGGCACAGGCCACCGAAGCGGAGAAGAAGGGCACCCAGCTCCTGCGCAACAAGGTGACGGAGGAAGAGGTAGCGGAAGTCGTGTCGAAGTGGACCGGCATTCCGGTCTCCAAGATGCTCGAAGGCGAGAAGGAAAAGCTCCTCAAGATGGAGGAGGCGCTCGAGCGTCGCGTCGTCGGTCAGACCGAGGCGGTACGCATCGTTTCCAATGCCATCCGCCGTTCGCGGGCTGGCCTGGCGGATCCCCGCCGGCCGAATGGCTCATTCCTTTTTCTTGGGCCGACCGGCGTCGGCAAGACCGAGCTGTGCAAGGCGCTGGCGGAGTTCCTGTTCGATACCGAAGAGGCGCTCATCCGCATCGACATGTCGGAGTTCATGGAGAGGCACTCCGTCGCACGCCTGATCGGCGCGCCGCCGGGATACGTGGGTTACGAGGAGGGCGGCTATCTCACCGAGGCCATCCGCCGCCGACCGTATTCGGTGATCCTGCTCGACGAGGTCGAGAAGGCGCACCAGGATGTATTCAACGTGTTGCTGCAGGTCCTCGACGATGGCCGCCTCACGGACGGGCAGGGCCGCACCGTCGACTTTCGCAACACCGTCATCATCATGACCTCGAACCTCGGCTCGCAGGTCATCCAGGAGATGACGGGCGAGGCGAACTACACGCGCATGAAGTCAGCGGTGATGGAGATCGTGCAACAGCACTTTCGTCCCGAGTTCATCAACCGCATCGATGACATCGTGGTGTTCCATCCGCTCGGCAACGAGCAGATCCGGCGCATCGTGGACATCCAGCTCGGCTACCTGCGCAAGCGCCTGCTCGAGCGCGACATCGACCTCAAGCTCGATGACGAGGCGCGCGACCTCCTGGGCGAGGCGGGTTACGACCCGGTGTACGGTGCGCGGCCGCTCAAGCGTGCCATCCAGCAACAGGTCGAGAACCCGCTGGCGCAACAGATCCTCAAGGGGAACTTCCTGCCGGGCGATCGGATTCTCGCCACGGTTCGCAACGGCGAGCTCGTCTTCGAGAAGCAGGGCTCGCGTTGAGGAACACGCCCCGTATAATTGCGCGCCGTGTTCCCTAAGGCCCGTTGATGCCGTTCTACGAATACCAATGTGACGCGTGCGGGCATCAGCTCGAAGCACTGCAGAAGATCGCCGAGGCGCCGCTGCGCAAGTGCCCCCACTGCGGCAAGTCGAAATTGCGCCGGCTGATCTCGCCGCCCGTATTCCGTCTCAAGGGTTCGGGCTGGTACGAGACCGACTTCAAGTCCGACAAGGAAGGCAAACGCAACCTCGCCGGCCACGCAGAGAAAGAGGAGTCCGGCAGCGCCGCCGCCGCAGCGACGACCGAAGGCAAGTCCGAAGGCGAGTCCGAGGGCAAGTCCGATGGCAAGGCGGAATCCAAGCCCGAGACCAAAGCCGAGTCGAAGCCCGAACCGAAGACCGAGACGGCGGGCAAGCGCCGCAGCGTGGCGGTCAATAAATCGGCGGCCCGGCGGCCGGCCCACAAGAAACGGCCCAAAAAACGCTAGTTTCTTGCTACCATTCGCGCCCTTTTTCGGTGAGCCATGCGTAGCCATTACTGCGGTCAGGTCAACGAACGACTCATCGGCCAGGAAGTCAGTGTCGCCGGCTGGGTGCACCGTCGCCGCGATCACGGCGGGGTGATCTTCGTCGACCTGCGCGACCGCGAAGGGTTGCTGCAGATCGTCTTCGACCCCGACGCGAAACAGGTCTTCGCCGAAGCCGAGCGCCTGCGCAGTGAGTTCGTGGTGCATGTGCGCGGCCTGGTGCGCGCACGTCCTGCAGGCACCGCGAATGCGAACCTCGCTTCTGGCCAGGTCGAAGTCATCGCGCGCGAGCTCGAGCTCCTCAACCGCTCCGAACCCTTGCCCTTCCAGCTCGACGAGCAGGTCAACGAGGAGATCCGGCTCAAGTACCGCTATCTCGATCTGCGTCGCGAAGTGATGACGCAGCGTCTGCGCCTGCGCCACTCGGTCACGCGCGCGATGCGCAGCTTCCTCGACGAGCACGGCTTCGTCGATCTCGAAACGCCGATGCTGACCAAGGCGACACCGGAAGGCGCACGCGACTACCTGGTGCCGAGCCGCACGCATCCGGGCAAGTTCTTCGCGCTGCCGCAGTCGCCGCAGATCTTCAAGCAGCTGCTGATGATGTCGGGCTTCGATCGCTACTACCAGATCGTGCGCTGCTTCCGCGACGAGGACCTGCGTGCCGATCGGCAGCCCGAGTTCACCCAGCTCGACGTCGAGACCTCGTTCCTCAGGCAGGACGAGATCATGGCGCTGATGGAAGCGCTGATGCTGTATCTGTTCAAGACCGTGATGGGCGTGGCGATAGCGGGACCCCTGCCGCGCCTGTCTTTTGCAGATGTCATGCGGCGTTTCGGTTCCGACAAGCCGGACCTGCGCAATCCGCTCGAGCTCGTCGATATCGGCGATCTCGTGCAGGACACCGAGTTCAAGGTATTCGCGGGCCCCGCCGCCGACCCGAACGGACGCGTGGCCGCCCTGCGGGCTCCGGGCGGCGCAAAGCTGTCTCGCAAAGAGATCGACGACTACACCGCGTTCGTCGCGCGCTACGGCGCCAAGGGCCTTGCCTATATCAAGGTCAACGATCAGGTGAAGGGGCGCGAGGGCCTGCAGTCGCCGATCCTCAAGTTCCTGAGCGACGCGGCGGTGAGAGGCATCATGGAACGCACGCGGGCGGAGGCGGGCGATCTCATTTTCTTCGGCTCGGACAGCGCGAAAGTCGTCAACGATGCGCTCGGCGCGTTGCGACTCAAGGTCGGCCAGGACCTGCAACTGGTCGAGTCCGGCTGGCGACTGCTCTGGGTGGTCGACTTCCCCATGTTCGAATGGGACGACGAACAGAAGCGTTGGGCGGCGATGCATCATCCATTCACCGCCCCTCGCAATGACGATCCCGCTGCCTTGCAGGCTGATCCGGGCAAGGCCGTCGCCAAGGCCTATGACATGGTGCTCAACGGCACGGAGCTCGGCGGCGGCTCGGTGCGAATTCACCGCCAGGAAATGCAGTCAGTCGTCTTCGGGCTCCTCGGCATTGGCCCGGATGAGGCGCAGGCCAAGTTCGGCTTCCTGCTCGATGCGCTCAAGTTCGGCTGCCCGCCGCACGGCGGAATCGCCTTCGGGCTGGACCGTCTCGCCATGCTGATGGCCGGCGCCGACAGCATTCGCGACGTCATCGCGTTTCCAAAGACCCAGAGTGCTGCCGATCCACTCACCGAGGCGCCGACCGAAGTGAGCGAGCTGCAGCTGCGCGAATTGCACATCCGGGTGCGCACACCGCCGGGCAAGTGAGCGTGCAAGATACCGCGGTCGTCTTCGTCCACGGCTTGTGGCTCAACGGCGTGGAGTCGACGCTGCTGCGCCGGCGCCTCGCCGCCGACCTCGATTGCGCAACCCACGCCTTTCACTACCCATCCGTCAGCGCAACGATGGCCGAGATCGGGCAGCGCCTCGCCGCGTTCAGCGCGCGACTCGACGTGCGCACGCTCCACTTCGTGGGCCATAGCCTCGGCGGGATCGTGCTGTTGCGCTTCTTCGATCAAGCGCCGGCGGTGCAGCCGGGGCGCATCGTGCTGCTGGGAGCACCGGTGCGCGGCAGCCGTGCGGCGCGCCGGGTCGCCCGTTGGCCGCTGGGAGCGGCGATCCTCGGCAATAACATCGAAGCCGAGGTGCTGCAAGCGCCGCAACGAACGTGGCAGGGACAGCGCGAGCTCGGCGTGATCGCCGGGGACCTGTCGATGGGACTGGGGCGCCTGTTTGGCGATCTCGGCGGACCGAACGATGGCACGGTCTCTGTCGAGGAAACGGAGCTGCCAGGCGCGACCGACCGCATCGTATTGCCAGTGAGCCACACCGGGATTCTCTTCTCGAGCGCAGCGGCGCAGCAGGCCGCAGCGTTCCTCGCGACCGGGCGGTTCAAGAGCGTCTGAAGGAATCGCGCTGGGGCGCGGCCGAATTACTTCAGCGCAGAGCCGCGAGCAGTCGTGCGATGAACTCTGGACGCTGATCGTCCTTGATCCAGCGCACCACCACGACCAGGTCGTGCGCCGGATCGACGTAGAGCATGTTCGCGCCATTGCCCACGTGCATGATCACGTCCGCGGGCGCGGCGGGCACCGGCTTGCGCCCGGTGTTGAGAAACCAGTTCATCACGCCGTAGCTCGGCTGCACATCAGTCGGCGTGCTGGCGAAGCGGTACCACTTTTCAGAATAGATCTGCCGCCCGGCCCATTTGCCCCGGTGCAGGCACAGCAGGCCGAAGCGCGCCTGGTCCCAGGCGTTGATGAACATGCCGCCGCCCCAATGCCCTCCGCCCGGCACTGAGTGCATGCGCTTGCCGTCGATCTCCACCCAGGAATTCTCATAACCCTCCCAGTGCCAGGTAGTGCTGGCGCCGATCGGGTTCATTACTTCGCGCTTCAAGACTTCGGGCAGCGGCTCCTTCCAAACATTCAGTGCTGCGAGGGCCAGGAGGTTGACGCGAACGTCGTTGTATTCCCACGCGGCGCCCGGTGCGGCCACCGGCAGCGTAGGCCACGCGAGGGGATTGTCGCCCGTCGGGCGGTCGGTCCAATCGGGTTTTCCCCACAGGGTGCCTTGCCAGTTGCTCGTCTGGCGCAGCATCTGGTTCCAGGTGATCGGCCGATTGTGTTCGGATTCGAACGGGCCCGCGGGCATGTAGCCGCGCACCGCATCGTCGATGTTGCGGATCATGCCGCGGTCGAGCGCGATTCCGACCAGCGTCGACAGGAAGCTCTTGGTGACGCTGAAGGTCATGTCGGCCCGATCGGGCTCGCCCCACTGTGCGACCAGATGGCCGTGACGGATGACGAGTCCGGTCGGCGCCCCGCGCGGTTCGAGCGGCCCGATCTGAGCGTCGTACGGCTCGCGCGCGAAGTTGAGCGCCATCGCCAGCCCGAGATCACGCGGCGCGGGCGTTTCCTGTGCGATCGCGAAATCGATGGCAGCTTGCAGCTTCGCAGGATCGAAGCCGGCTTTCTCCGGTGCTTGGCTGGCCCATTCGCCGCCGGCCGGAGGCAAGTAATCGGCTGCGTGCACGGTAACGGCGTGCAGACCGAGAACGACTGCGAGCGAGAGAAATTTCATGCGCGAAACGTCGCGTGCGGAGGTGGCAGTCTTCGCCTCGCTCATTTCACGTCACCAATCTTTCCTTTCAGGGCATAGAGAGCGTCGAGCGCCTCGCGGGGGGACAGCCCGTCGATATCGATCGACCTGAGTGCATCGACAACGGCGCTTGCTATCGGGTCCGGCACTGGCAGCTCGAGCGACAGCTCGCCCTGCGGGCTCGGCGGCTTCTTGCTGTCGCGTTCGCGCTCGAGTGCTTCGAGATACGCCCGTGCGCCGCCAATCACCTCACGCGGCACGCCGGCCAGGGATGCGACCTGCAGGCCGTAGCTGCGACTGGCCGGTCCTTCCCTTACGGCGTGCAGGAACACGAGTTGATCGCCGTGCTCGGTAGCGTCGAGATGCACGTTGACGCAGCCTTCCGTATCGCTTGCGAGCACCGTGAGCTCGAAATAGTGAGTCGCAAACAGGGTGCGTGCCCTTATCCGCGTGGCGATATGGCGCGCAGCCGCCCAGGCGAGCGAAAGCCCGTCGAAGGTGCTGGTGCCGCGACCGACTTCATCCATGAGTACCAGGCTGTGTTCAGTGGCGTTGTTGAGGATGTTCGCGGTCTCGGTCATCTCGAGCATGAAAGTCGACTGCCCGCCCGCCAGGTCGTCGGAGGCACCAATGCGGGTGAAGATGCGGTCGAAGCTGCCGATTCTCGCGCGCTCGGCGGGCACGAAGCTGCCCATGCCGGCCAGGATCACGATGAGCGCGGCCTGGCGCATGTACGTGGACTTGCCGCCCATGTTGGGGCCGGTGATGACGAGCATGTGCCGCCCGGTATGCAGCTCGAGATCATTCGGCACGAAGGGCTGTGCGGAGAAGGCCTCGACCACCGGATGGCGGCCCGCCACGATTTCGAGTCGTGTGTCGCCGGCTAGCTCGGGCTTCGACCAGCGTAAAGCGACCCCGCGCTCGGCGAGGTTCGTCACTACATCGAGCGCCGCCAGCGCCGCAGCGGTCTTCTGCAGTGCGGCCAATTCCGCGATCAGGGACGACAGGATTTCATCGTACAGCTCACGCTCGCGCGCCAGCGAGCGCTCGCGCGCCCCGAGCACCTTGTCCTCGAATCCCTTGAGCTCGGGCGTGATGAAGCGTTCGGCCGATTTCACCGTTTGCCGGCGCAGGTAGTCCGCGGGTACGCGGTCGGCGTGGGCGCGGCTCACTTCGATGAAGTAGCCCTGCACGCGGTTGTACCCGAGCCTGAGGTTCGAGATGCCACTGCGTTCGCGTTCGCGTCGTTCGAGGTCGAGGAGGAATTCCTCCGTGTGACCGCTGATCTGCCGCAGCTCGTCGAGGCCCGCGTCGTAGCCCGCGGCGATGACGCCACCCTCGCGCAGGAAGTGAGACGGCTGGTCGGCTATCGCCTTGCGCAGCAGGCCGGCGATCTCGGCATGTGACCCCACGCGGCTGCACAGATCGGCGATGAGGGGTGAATCGATCTCCTCGAGCAGAGAATGCAGGCCGGGGAGCAAAGCGAGCGCCGCGCGCAGCTGCACGAGGTCGCGGGGCCGCGCCGAGCGCAGCGCGACGCGGGCGAGAATGCGCTCGATATCGCCCACCTCACGCAGCATGCGGTGGATGTTCGCGTAGCGGTTGGTCGCGATCAGGGTTTCGAGGGCGTGGTAACGGTGGGCCAGCACGACCTGGTCGCGCAGCGGGCGATGCAGCCAGCGACGCAGCTCCCGAGCTCCCATCGCGGTGGCGGTGTGATCGATCACGGCTGCGAGCGTGCATTCCGGTCGTGAGCCCAGGGAAACGTCGAGCTCGAGATTGCGGCGCGTCGCCGGATCGAGGATGAGTGCGTCCTCGCGAGTCTCGATAGTGAGACCGCGAACATGAGGCAGCGCCGACTTCTGCGTATCGCGCACGTACTGCAGGAGCGCCCCGGCGGCGCGAACTGCCAGGGGGCGGTCGGCGCAGCCGAAACCCGCGAGGTCGCGGGTGCCGAGCTGGGTGGCCAGAAGGCGCGCCGCGCTGTCGAGATCGAAGTGCCAGGGCGGGCGCATGCGGGTTACGGCACTCGAGCCCGACGCGGCAGTCTCCTGGTCTTCACTCAGCAGCAGTTCCGCAGGCTTGAGACGCTCGATTTCGCCGGCCAAAGCATCATCTCCAGTTCCCTCGAGCACCGTGAATCGGCCCCCGGCGAGATCCAGCCATGCAAGGCCGAAGCGCGTGCCATCGCGCAGCACTGCCGCGAGCAGCGTGTCGCGCCGATCATCGAGCAGTGCCTCGTCAGTGACTGTTCCCGGCGTGACGACACGAACGACCTGGCGCTCGACCGGGCCCTTCGCTTTCGACGGATCGCCGATCTGCTCGCAAATGGCGACCGACTCGCCTCTTCGCACCAGCCGCGCCAGGTAGCCATCGACGCTGTGCACCGGTACACCGGCCATCGGGATGGGCTGGCCCGCGGACTGGCCGCGTGAGGTGAGCGCAATGTCGAGCAGCTTGGCCGCTCGGCGCGCATCCTCGTAGAAGAGCTCGTAGAAATCTCCCATGCGATAGAAGAGGAGTGCATCCGGGTGCTGCGCCTTGATGCGCAGGTACTGCTGCATCACCGGGGTGTGCGCCAAGTTATTGTGCAGCAAGGTTGATTATCCGAGCCTGTGCAGGTTGCTGACGATTGAGCTCGACCAATGGGCCGCGTTCCGGGTCCACATCATCCCGTTTCGCACCTCTATTTGGTACCTCCACTGGCCCGCGCGCGACACTTAACGACCCGGCCGAAGCAACTGCTTCCCGCCCGATTTGATAAACAAGGAGCTCTCGCGCGCAGATGCGGGCACGTGAAGCAGCTCATCCGCAAGATCCATCGCTATCTCGGTCTGACGATGCTCAGCCTATGGGTCGTGCAAGCCCTGACCGGCATGCTCATGGTCTTTCACTGGGAGCTGGACGATGTCTCCATTCGCGCCGAGCATCGCCCGCTCGATGTCGCCAGGCTGGGTGAGCGGATCGATGCTCTCGCGCGTGAGCGACCACGACATGTAGTGACCTCGGTCTATCCGACCGCGGGTGCCGCGGATCGCTACGACATCTATATCGAGAACGAGGCGGGCGCCACCGATGCGGTGCGCGTGGATGGTGCTGGGATGGTTCTGCGTGAGCGACCGCTCGATCACGATTTTACCCACACCGGACTCATCCAGGCGGCCGTCGTCCTGCATCAGTCTCTATTTGCCGGGGATCTGGGCCGGTCGTTGATCGGTCTCAGCGGACTGCTGCTCCTGACGAACCTCGTCCTGGGCCTCAAGTTGGCGTGGCCCGCGATGGGCCAATGGTGGCGCGCACTGCGGCCCGCCAAGGGGGCGCGCACGCCGACCGCCACCTTTTACTCTTGGCACCGCGCGCTCGGCCTGTGGCTCGCGCTGCCCGCGAGCGTGCTGATCACCGCCGGCATCCTGCTCGCGTTCGACAGTTCACTGGAACACTGGCTCGGCGCAGATGCGGCGCCGCCCGGGCTATCAAATCCACCGCCGCTCGTCTCGCTACCGATCGCTCCGGCGCTGGCGCTGGCGACGGCGCTGCAGCGTTATCCACGGTCGACCTTGAGCGGCATGCGGCTGCCGACGAAAGATGAGCCCTGGTATCGAATTCGCGTACGCCAGCCAAACGAAATCCGCAGGGTGTTTGGCACCACCGTCATCTACGTGAGCGCCGCCGACGGAGAGGTTCTCGCCGACGAGAGTGCATTCAGCGCGCCACTTGCCCGGCGCTTCATGGACATTCTCTACCCGATCCACACCGGGGAATTTGTCGGCATCGCCGGACGCGTGACGGCGCTCGCGATCGGCACGTGGCTCGTCACCATGTTGAGCCTCGGCTTCTGTCTCTGGTGGTCTCGGCGCGCACGGCCGCCGAGACTTTCTGCTGCACACGAAGGAGAACGAGCGTGAACAAGCAAGTGGCGACGATGGCGCTGGCACTCGGACTGTGGCTCGGTGCGAGCGCGGCCGCGGCGGCCGACGTTCCGAACATGATCGTGGAGATCTATCGCATAGCACCCGGCCAGCATGAGAATTTCCTCAAGCTGATCGCACTTTACGATCAAGCCTCGAAGGAGGCCGGCGTTGCGCCTCGGCAGCTCTACGTGCATCAGGACGGCGCGAGCTGGGACTTTCTCATCCTCCAGCCGGCGGAAAACACGCCCGAGCAGAACAAGGCGATCGGTGCTGCGCTCAAGTGCCTGGGTGCCCCGCAGGGCGCGAAATTTTTCCTGGAAATCAGGCGCTACATGACCGAGCACACCGATACCTTCGTCTCGGGGCCGACGACGGCCGCCGATTGGCTCAACAAGCTCAAGCCCTAGCGGAGCGTCCGTGAACGCAATTGAAGACCGGTTTGCACCACCTTCGCCGGCGGACGTGGTCCGGCTCATCGAGGAAAATCCGCTGGCCTGGATCGTGTCGATTGGCGCCGGGGACTTTTGTGCCACGCTTCTGCCGCTGCGCGCCATCACCGGTGCGCACGACCGAGTGGAAAAACTCGTCGGCCACTGCGCACGCACCAATCGTCTGGTCGAAGTGCTCAGGCGCGATCCGCGCGCAGCCATCCTGTTCCTGGGGCCCCAAGGCTACATCTCGCCCTCGTGGATGCGCGACCGGACCCAGGCACCCACCTGGAATTACGCCAGTGTGCAATTCCTGGTCGAGGTCGAATTCTGCGAGGACAGCGCGCTCGATGACATGCTGAGCGATCTCGTCGGTGCGATGGAGGCGGGTCGCCCGCGCGCCTGGAGCCCCGCGGAAATGGGCGAGCGCTATCGTCAGCTCGCCCGTCGCATCATCGGCTTCCACGCCCCTGTTCGATCGAGTCGCGCAAAGTTCAAGCTCGGCCAGGACGAGCGCGACGACGTGTTCGCCGACATCACGCGCGCCCTCGAGGAACAAGGTCCGCGAGAGCTGCTGCAATGGATGGAACGCTGCAATCCCGGGCGTCCGGCCCGCTGACCAACCGGTGCCGATTGGAGGCTAGGCGGCGGTGCCCAGGTCGGGGTGTTCGTGCTTGCGCAGGTAGCGAGTCGGTGCGACGCCGAATGTGCGGCGGAACATCGCCGTGAATGCGCTCGAGCTGGTGTAGCCGACATCGAACGCCACCGCGGTGACCGATTGGCCCAGCGCCAGGCGTGACAAGGCTTCCATGAGCCGCACATTCTGGCGCCACGCGGCGAAGCTGATGCCGGTCTCGCGGCGAAAAGTGCGCGTGAAGGTGCGCCGCCCCATCCCTGCGCTCTCCGCCCATTCGTCGAGCGCATCATTCTGCGCCGGGTCCCTGAGGATGGCAGTGCACACCCGCACCAGACGCTCGTTGCGCGGCATCGGCACGTGCAACGGCGTACGCGGCATCGAATTGAGCTCGGTCAGGATCAGGTCCATGACCCGCCCGTCGCGGCCGTCGACGTCGTATTCCACCGGAATCTGGCATGCCTCGATGATCAACTCGCGCAGCAGGTCCGAAACTTCGATGACGTGACAGCTGCTCGACAGACCGGCGACGGCGTTCTCGCTCACGTACAGGGTGCGGATCGAGACGTGACCGCGCATGTAGGCTTCATGCTCCACGCCCGCCGGCACCCAGACGGCGCGCTGGGGCGGCACTACGAAGCTGGCGTGGTCGGTGATGATCAACATCACTCCCGCCGAGGCGTAGATCAGCTGCGCGCGCTTGTGGTGATGGCGAGGGTCATGGTGCCCGGGGGCGTACTCGTCCGCGAGCGCCGCGATCGGTCGGGGAACGTCCTGGTAATCGTCGCCTCTGGTGCTTCGACGCATATGATCCGGATCAGTGAGTGGCCCGGATGAGACGATAACTGATCCATCGGAGACAGCGACCGTCCACGGGCCGAAATAGCCTAGTGCTACTGACGCCGTAAGTCATCACTTGCACCCAGGACTCTCGATGGCCCACAAGGAACCCGACGTGGCGACCAGCACCGATGCGCTCGATCCGCAGATCCGTCGCTTCGTCACCGAGGTCTCCGCGGGCTTCGCGCGCTACCCCTCGTTCGACCGCTTGTCCAACGTCGAGGCGCGTCGCGTGGCCGAGGAGGTCCGTGCACCCTGGCGGCAGGGCGGACCCGAGATGCATCGTACCTTCGAGCGCCAGGTTCCGGTCGCCGGCGGCACCATCCGCATCCGCGTTTACGATCCAGCCCCATCGGGTCCGAAGCCTGCACTGATCTACATGCACGGCGGCGGCTGGACGATCTTCAGCATCGATACGCACGATCGCGTCATGCGTGAATACGCGGCACGCGCGCGGCTCGTGGTCATAGGCGTCGACTATCCCTTATCGCCCGAAGCGAAGTTTCCCACTGCGCTTCACCAGATCGTCGATGTCGTGCGCTGGCTCGGCGCGCGCGGGAACGATCTCGGCGTCGATGCGGATCGTCTCGCGGTCGGCGGCGATTCGGCGGGCGGCAACCTGGCGCTCGCCGCCTGCCTGATGCTGCGCGATGCGGGCGAGCCCCAGCGCATCAAGGCGGTGCTCCTCAACTATGGCAGTTTTGATACTGAATCCTCGAGCGAGGCCGAGCACGACTTCGGCGGCGCGGGTTTCATGCTGACCGCCGATGAAATGCGCGCCTTCTGGAGCAACTACCTGCGCGGGCCGGAGGATGCGACGAATCCTCTCGCCTGCCCACTGCGGGCGAAACTCGAAAACCTGCCGCAGGTATTCCTGACCATTCCGGAGTGCGACATCCTGACCGAACAGAGCCTGAGCCTGGAGAAGCGACTCCGGGCAGCCGGTGTCGCGGTACGCGCCGGGCATTACGCCGGCGCCACTCACAGCTTCCTCGAAGCAGTATCCATCTCCGCTGTCGCCGAGCGCGCGCTCGCTGAAGGCTCGCAATGGCTACGCGGGACCTTGCTCCAGCCGCGCTGAGCAGTTGGCCTGAACGCGATGTTTTCAGACCCTCTCGCGTCTGCGAATTCGCGCCTGCGGCAGCAAGCTGTCACGCATCAGAAATCCGACCGTGGGGCACAGCCGGGAGGCAATCACGATGAACAAGCCGCATAACGCTGCATCGGCCTTGATGAGTGCGCCCAAGCTGCTGTGGCTGAGCGGAGCGGTCTTGGTGCTCACCACCGCGCCATCGTTCGCTCAAGAGACGGGGAGTCTGGAGGAAGTCATCGTCACGGCCCGCAATTACGTGCCAACGACCAATCTCGCCGCGACCAAGATCGCCATTCCGTTGATCGAGACGCCGCAGTCGATTTCGGTGATCACGCGCGATCAGATCGACGTGCTCAACGTCCAGAACCTGCAACAGGCTGTGCGCTATACGGCCGGCGTAATCGGCGAGAATTTCGGGCCCGACGAACGCTATGACTGGCTGACGCAGCGCGGCTTTCAACCCGTTGAATACATCGACGGGCTGCAGGCACCGATCGGTTCGACCTCGAACGTGGGCCTCGATCTGTGGGGCGCCGAATCGGTGGAAATATTGAAGGGGCCATCGGGCGTGCTGTACGGGCAGACTCCGCCCGGAGGCCTGGTCAACCTGACCATGCGCCGCCCGCAGGAGGAGTTTCACAGCGAGTTTCAGGCCCAGTACGGCAGTTTCGACGACATGCAGGTGGCCGCTGATGTGACCGGCACCCTGGCCGGCGACGGGGCAGTCACAGGCCGCGTGACAGCCCTATGGCGCGATCGCGATACCCAGACCGACTTCGTCAGCTCGGAGCGCGAGTTCATCGCCCCGTCCCTGACCTGGAACATCGGCACGGCAACGCAGCTCACTCTGCTGACTTACTACCAGCACGACGACGTGAAGGGTGACGGCGGCGGCTTCCTTCCGGCGGAAGGGACGATCCTTCCCAATCCGAACGGTCATATCCCCGTCGAGTTCAATGCCGGCGAGCCTGATTACAACCGTTTCGAGCGCGAGCAGTACGGACTGGGCTATGAGGTCCACCACAAGTTCAACGACGCCCTCTCGATCCATCAGAACCTGAAGTACTCGCGGAACAATTCGGACTTCTTCTCCATTTTCGGGTCTGGCCTGCAGGCCGATCTTCAGACCCTGAGCCGCCTCAACTTCATCTTCCCGGAGGACATCAAACAGACCGCCGTCGACACGCGCCTGGAGATGCGCGGCTCGACCGGCGCGGTGGAGCACGTGGCGCTGTTCGGCGTGGATTACCGCCATCTGAACAACGAGACCGATCTCGGCTTCGGCGCCGGTCCGGACCTGAACGTGTTCAACCCGGTCTACGGCGCGGCGATCCCGGCACCTTTCCTGCCTACGGGTCCCTCGGTGCGACAGGTCCAGGAACAGCTTGGGGCGTACCTGCAGGACCAGATGAAGCTGGGAGACTGGCGCTTCACGCTGAGCGCCCGCGAGGACTGGCTCGATACCGACAACGGGTTGCTGGACCAGAAGGTCTCCGACGATGCGTTCACCTATCGCGCCGGCATCAACTACGTGCTCGATTCCGGTCTCGCGCCGTATGTCTCTTATTCGACTTCCTTCCTGCCGATTTCGGGTGCGGACTTCAACGGCAACCCCTTCGTGCCCAGTGAAGGCAAGCAGATCGAGGCGGGGCTGAAGTTCGAGCCGCGCAACCTGGTGGGAACGGACACCAAGTTGTTCAGCTCGCTCGCGGTGTATCAGCTGAAGCAGGAGAACGTGCTCACCAACGATCCCGCCCACCTGTTCTTCTCGGTACAGACTGGCGAGGTAGAGGTGAAGGGAGTGGAGCTGGAGGCGGTCACGCGAATTCGTGAGCGCTGGAGCATCAACGCCTCCTATTCGTATACCGACTCCGAGGTAACCGCGAGCAACGGTCCGGATCTCGGCAAGGAGCTGCCGATCGTGCCGAAGAACAAGGCGTCGCTGCTGGTGGACTATACGCAGCAGAGTGGGCCCGTGGGCGGACTGGGGGCGGGGGTTGGCGTGCGCTATCTCGGCCCGAGCTTTGGCGACCCCGCCAACACGCCTGTGCTCGAGGGCGATGCAGTGACTTTGTACGATGTCCTCATTCACTTCGATCGAAACGACTGGAGATTCGCCCTCAACGGGACCAACGTGAGCGACAAGATCTATATCCAGCGCTGCAGCAGCCTGAGTCAGTGCTTCTATGCCAGCCGTCGGACGGTCTTCGCCACGGTTGGAAAGAAGTGGTGAGCTGATTCCCCCAAGCGCCGCCGGTATGCGCCTCTGGCATCCGGCCGCCGCTCCGTAGAGGATTGGCGCTTAAGGAGGGGCGAATGAATAAAAAAGCCCTGGTCTTCCTTCTCGCAAGCGCGCTCTCTGGCTTCGCTCACGCGCAACCGCTGGCGCCGCTGCCGTTCGACCACATCCTCCGCTACGACGACCTGACAACGCTCCTTCATTCCTGGGCAGACGCGCGCCCGAACCTCGTGCAACTGGAGAGCATCGGAACAACTCCGGAGGGGCGTGCGATCTGGTTCCTCACGCTGTCGAACAAGAACAGCGGGCCGGCACAGGAGAAGCCGGCACTGGTGGTTGACGGCAACATGCACGCCACCGAATGGGCGGGCGGTGTGGCAGCACTCGACTTCGCCTGGAAGCTGCTGAGAGATTACGGGAGCGACGAGCGGGTCACGCGTCTGCTCGACACTCGCACAGTGTATGTCCTGCCGCGGATGACGCCAGACGGGGTCGAGGCGACGCTGGCGCAGGGACGCTTCATCCGCTCCGTGGATCGCCCATATCCGAGCGCTGTCCCATATCCAGGGATTCATGCCCGCGACATCGACGGCGACGGACGAACTGTCTTCATGCGCTTCCGCGATCCGAATGGGCCATGGAAACAGTACGCACGCGATCCTCGCCTCCTGGTGCCGCGCGCTCCCGATGAGTCTGGGGGCGACTACTGGCGCGTGCTGCCGGAAGGAGTCATCGAGGCATACGACGGCGTCACCATCGCCGATGCGCCCGCGCAGGAACCGCTCGACCTGGGCGCCAACTTTCCAGCGGATCTGGGGACCGCGCCGCCGAGCCGAACAGCGGGTCCTTACCCAACGTCTGAGCCGGAGGTCGCCGCATACGTTGCCGCCATCGCCCGGCGCCCGAACATCGTCGCACACGTGACCTGTCATACCTTCGGCGGTCTGATCCTGACCCCGCCGGTCAATGTCGGCGAGCACCTGGCGGGCTCTGATCGCCGCACGTACGAGACACTCGCCGCGCGAGCGGCTGCGCTGACGGGATATCGGGCGATGTCGTACCTCGACTTGCGCAGCGAAGATCGAGAAAGCTATCTCCCAAGCGCTTTCGGGTGGCTCTACAACCGACGCGGGATCTACTCATTCATTACAGAGTTCTGGAATCCTCTGCGGGCAGCGGGTATCTCTCTCGAGAACACCTCTGAATCCGCCTGGCTGTTTGGCTATCACCCGGTCGAGGACGAGGTAAAGCTGCTGCGCTGGAGCGATCAAAAGCTCGGCGGCGACGGTTTCGTGGCCTGGCATGGATTCGATCATCCGCAGCTGGGGAAGGTCGAGATCGGAGGATTCGATCTGATCCGCTACTGGTATAACGTCCCGTACGACCGGTTGGAGAAGGAAGTTGCTCCGCATAGCGAGTGGCTCGTCTATCTCGGCCTCGCCACGGCGCGGCTTTCCATCCGCTCGCTCTCGGTCGAGTCCATTGGCCAGAATCTCTGGCGGGTGCGGTTGGTCGTCGAAAATAGCGGCTGGCTTCCGACCAACGGATCACAGCAGGCGCTCGACCAACAGGTTGTCAACGGAGTGGTGGCGGAGCTGACATTGCCCGCCGCAGCCCATCTGGTCGAAGGAGCGCCTCGACGGAGCCTCGGTCAGCTTGAGGGGCGGACCGGCCAGCGATCGACGGCGACGTGGTGGGGGTACAGCGCCGGCACCCCGGATCGCGCGGTCGCCGACTGGATCATAGCTGCGCCCGCTGGCACCGCCGTGTCTGTCAAAGCAAGTCACGAGCGAGGGGGCAACGCTCGCGCCGAGGTGATACTCGGCAAGGAAGGAGAGAGTCGATGACGGTGGGCGCACATCGACGTACCTAGGGATCAACCTCAGACAAGGCCAGTCGTTTCATGCCCCTTGAACGCGAACTGAAGCGCCTCGCCCTGCGCCTCGGCAGGCACCTGCTGGCGAGCCGCCGGCGCGTGGTCACGGCCGAGTCGTGCACCGGCGGCTGGGTCGCGAAGACCATCACTGATATCCCCGGTAGCTCGCAGTGGTTCGACACCGGCTTTGTCGTCTATAGCAACGCTGCCAAGACCCGTGAACTCGGTGTGCGGAGCAGGACTTTGATCCGCCACGGCGCCGTCAGCGAAGAGGTGGCGCGCGAAATGGCACGGGGCGCGCTTGTCGTGAGCAGGGCCGAGCTGGCTGTCGCCGTGACCGGCATCGCGGGGCCGGACGGCGGGACTGCGGACAAGCCCGTGGGCACAGTCTGGCTCTGCTGGGCAGAACACCGCGGCCGGAAGATCCACTTTCGCACGCGCAAGGTGCGCTTCGCGGGCGATCGAAACACAGTCCGGGCGCGATCGGTCGCCCTGGCGCTGCGCGGCCTCCTGAGGTGATGCATTCAAACCGAGCGGAAGCCCGTGACCCGGCGACTGTTCTTTGCGTTCTGGCCCGATGAGGCGGCGCGCTCGCTGATCGCCCGAGCCACGCGCAAAGCCGTGCGTGCCAGTGGCGGCCGGCCGGTGCCTGTGGAAAACCTCCATTCGACCGTGATCTTCCTCGGCGCGGTGCCAGAGGAACGCCTGAACGGTGTTGTCGCAGCTGGCGCAGAGCTCAAGCATGAGCCGCTGCAGTTCGAATTCGACACCCTGGAACACTGGGCCAGGCCCGCCGTGCTCTGTCTCGGCTGCAGCGACCCGCCCGCGTCCGCCGCCAATCTCGCTGCAGGGCTCGCGAAGCTGCTGCTCGCGCAAGGGCTTACACCGGATCCGAAGCCGTATCTGCCGCACGTCACGCTCGCTCGCAAGGTCGTCAAGCCCCACGAACTGGGACCGATGCATCCGCTGCCCTGGCTGGTTGGAGAGATTGCACTGGTCGAGTCGGTGACGGCGCCGGAGGGTCCCCGCTACACAGTGCTGAAGCAATGGCCGTTGCGGTCTTAGAGTTTCCTGCAACCGGATCTTTTTCGTCGCGATCGCGGCTCATTCAGCCGCAGTGAGAGCGCGCAGTTATGGAATAATGGCCACCTTTCCCGGGCAAGGAAATTTCAATGGAAGAAAATCGCAAGAAGGCACTCGCGGCCGCACTCGGTCAGATCGAAAAGCAGTTCGGCAAGGGCACGGTGATGCGGCTGGGTGATGCCGGCGCCAATTGGGACGTGGAAGTAGTCTCCACGGGCTCGCTCGGCCTCGACATCGCGCTCGGCATCGGTGGCGTGCCGCGCGGCCGGGTCGTCGAGATTTATGGGCCGGAGTCCTCGGGAAAGACCACGCTGACGCTGCAGATTATCTCGGAGGTTCAGAAGCTCGGCGGAACGGCGGCCTTCGTCGATGCGGAGCATGCGCTCGACCCGAGTTACGCCGAAAAACTCGGCGTCAATACGAGCGATCTGCTCGTCTCACAGCCCGACACCGGCGAACAGGCGCTTGAAGTCACCGACATGCTGGTGCGTTCAGGTGCGGTGGACATCGTGGTCGTGGATTCGGTCGCCGCGCTGACCCCGAAGGCGGAGATCGAAGGCGAAATGGGCGAGATGCAACTGGGCCTTCACGCCCGCCTGATGTCGCAGGCGCTGCGCAAGCTCACCGGCAACATCAAGCGCTCGAACACCATCGTGATCTTCATCAACCAGATCCGCATGAAGATCGGCGTGATGTTCGGCAATCCCGAGACCACGACCGGCGGCAATGCGCTCAAGTTCTATGCCTCGGTCCGTCTCGACATTCGTCGCATCGGTGCCCTCAAGAATGGCGAGGAAGTGATCGGCAACATGACGCGGGTGAAGGTGGTCAAGAACAAAGTGGCGCCGCCCTTCCGCGAAGCGGAGTTCGAGATTCTCTACGGCAGCGGCATCTCGCGCGAAGGCGAGCTCATCGACCTGGGCTCGCTCCACAACATCATCGAAAAGTCGGGCTCCTGGTACAGCTACAACGGCGAGCGCATCGGCCAGGGCAAGGACAACACGCGGATTTACCTGCAGCAGCATCGGGAGATCGCGACCGAGATCGAAGCCAAACTGAGAGAACGTCTCATGCCGAAGCGCGGTAACGAGGCGCGAGGTGAGGCTGCGGGCTAAGAAGGCGGGGCGGGCAGCCCTCGACCCCGAAGCGGCTGCCGACCCACGCTCCATTCGCAAGACGGCGCTGGAATTCCTCGCGCGCCGCGACTTCTCGGCTGGCGAACTCGAGCGCCGCCTCGAGGAGCGCGGTTACGACGCTGCCGCAATCGTCCCGGTACTTCAGGACCTGGTCGCCAAGCGCTTCCTCGACGACGATCGCTTCATCGAGAATTTCGTCTCCTACCACGCGGCGCGGGGTCAGGGTCCGATCCGGATCGCAGTCGAGCTGCGCCAGCGGTCAGTGCCTGCGGAGGCGATCGAGCGACACCTGGATGCCATAGCCGACTGGCGCGAGCGCGCATGCACCGCGCGGCGCAAGAAGTTCGGCGCGGGCGTCCCGAAGGACTTCAAGTCGCGCGCCAAGCAGGGCAGATTCCTTGAGTATCGCGGCTTTTCGCCAGAGCATATTCGTGCCGCGCTCGAGGGAGATGTCGCGGCCGAAGACTGACAACGACCAGGAAGCGGGGGGAATCGCATGGATTCACGCGCCGTCCCGATTTCCGCCAACGAGCGCATTCTCACCATCGACGTCGTGCGCGGCTTGGCGCTCCTCGGCATCTTCATCATGAACATGCCGTGGTTCACGACGTCGTTTTTCGTCGAGGCCGACGGCTCGCATCTGTGGCCCGAGGACGGCCGAGACGGTTCGCGACGTGAGCCATTACTGGCTGAAGCGGCATGCCATGGGACCGATGGAGTACCTGTGGAGGCTCCTGACCTACGGGCGTCGTTCAATGCGCGCCACGGTCCTGCAGGAACCGAGCACGGCGTAACTCGCTGACGGGCCGTACATTCCCGTCATTGGCTCGCGTATCATGTTCCGCTCTCCCAAGGGCGCAATGAGATTTATGACGGCGAGCGGAAAAGCGAAGGGCCCGAGCAGCAATGAGCTGCGCAGCCTGTTTCTGCGCTACTTCGAGCAACAAGGACACACGATCGTGCCCTCGAGCTCGCTCGTGCCGGGCAACGATCCGACGCTCCTCTTTACCAACGCGGGCATGGTGCAGTTCAAGGACGTGTTCCTCGGCAAGGAGAAGCGCAACTACCTGCGCGCCGTGAGCAGTCAGCGCTGCGTGCGCGCGGGCGGCAAGCACAACGATCTCGAGAACGTGGGCTACACCGCACGCCATCACACCTTCTTCGAGATGCTGGGCAACTTCAGCTTCGGCGATTACTTCAAGCGCGATGCAATCCGCTTTGCGTGGGAACTCGTCACGGCCAAGAACTGGCTCGGCATTGATCCGAAACGCTTGATGGTGACGGTCTACAAGACCGACGATGAGGCGTACGCCGCCTGGAACAAGGACGTGGGGCTCGCGGCGGATCGCATCGTGCGCATCGGTGACCAGCCGGGCGGCGGATCCGACAACTTCTGGCAGATGGGCGAGACGGGCCCTTGCGGCCCCTGCAGCGAAATTTTCTACGACCACGGCCCCGGAATCGCCGGCGGACCGCCTGGCAGCGCCGACTCGGAGGGCGATCGCTGGGTCGAGATCTGGAATCTGGTCTTCATGCAGTTCGATCGTTCGGCGGACGGCATACTCACGCCGCTCCCCAAGCCCGCCGTCGATACCGGCATGGGACTCGAGCGCCTCGCGGCCGTGATGCAGGGCGTGCATTCGAACTACGAGATCGACCTGTTCCGCGACCTGATTCGCGCTGCCGCCGAGCTCGCGGGAACGAAAGATCTCGCCTCGAGTTCGCTGCGCGTGATCGCGGACCACATCCGGGCCTGCTCGTTCCTGATCGTCGACGGCGTGCTGCCGTCAAACGAGGGTCGAGGCTATGTACTGCGACGGATCATTCGTCGCGCGATTCGCCACGGCTACCAGCTCGGGCTCCGCGAGCCATTTTTCTTCAAGCTCGTCGTGCCGCTTGAACGCGCGATGGGTGCGGCGTACCCGGAGCTCTCGAAGGGGCGACAGCATGTCGAGCGCGTGCTGGAACAGGAAGAACTGCGCTTTGCCGAGACCCTGGCGACTGGCATGGGGCTGCTCGAAGAGGCGATCAAGCATGCGCGCGGCAAGACGATCGCGGGTGAGGCGGTGTTCAAGCTCTACGACACGTATGGCTTCCCGGTCGACTTGACCGCCGACATCGCGCGTGAGCGTGGGCTCAGCATTGATCAGGCGGGCTTCGAGAAGGCGATGGAGGCGCAGCGCGAGCGGGCGCGCGCAGCGAGCAAGTTCGGCGTGGATCTGCGCAGTGGCGTGACGGTCGAGGGGAGCACGGAATTTTCCGGCTACGAGGGAATCCAGGATCAGGGTCGAGTCGTCGAAGTGATCAGGGATGGCGCCAAGGTCGAACGACTGCGCGCGGGCGAGGAAGGGCAGGTCATTCTCGATCGCACGCCGTTCTATGCGGAGGCAGGCGGACAGGTCGGGGATCAGGGTCGCCTGACAGCGGCGGGCGTAAGGTTCGACGTGGTCGATACGCAGAAGCTCGGCAACGCGCATGCACACGTTGGCAAGCTGGCGCAGGGTGAGATCAAGCCGGGCGATGTCGTCAGCGCGCAGGTCGACGGAGAACGGCGCCGCGCAACGATGCTCAATCACACGGCCACCCACCTGCTGCACGCGGCACTGCGCAATGTCCTCGGCACGCATGTGACGCAGAAGGGGTCGCTGGTCGCACCGGACCGGCTGCGATTCGACTTCTCCCACTATCAGGCTGTTAGTCCCGAGGAGCTCACGCAGATTGAACGCCTGGTCAACGCCCAGATTCGCGAGAACGCACCGGCAGATACCGATGTGATGCCCTTCGACCAGGCAGTTGCCGCGGGCGCGATGGCCTTGTTCGGCGAGAAATACGAGAGCGACGTACGTGTACTCAAGGTCGGTGATTTTTCGATGGAGCTTTGCGGCGGCACGCACGTCAAGCGCGCGGGCGACATCGGCTTCTTCAAGATCATCGGCGAATCGGGCATCGCGGCCGGCGTGCGCCGTATCGAAGCACTCACCGGCGAGGACGCGGTCGCATGGGCGGAGTCCAGTGACAACCTGCTGCGCGAGGCCGGCCAGCTGCTGCGCGGCGGACGCGAAGATCTCAAGTACAAGATCGAGCAGCTCATCGAGCGCTCGAAGAAGCTGGAGAAAGAGATCCAGCAACTCAAGGGCCGCCTCGCGAGCGGGCAGGGGAGCGACCTCTCGAGTGCCGCACGCGTGATCAATGGCGTGAAGGTCCTCGCGACGCGCGTGGACGGCGCGGATGCGAAGGCGCTGCGCGATGCGGTGGACCAGCTCAAGAGCAAGCTGAAATCAGCGGTCGTGGTGCTCGCTTCTGTCGAAGGCGACGACAAGGTGCTGCTGGTCGCGGGCGTGACGCAAGACCAGATCGGCAAGATCAAGGCCGGCGAGCTCATCGGCAGCGTGGCGCAGCAGGTTGGCGGTCGCGGCGGCGGCCGTCCCGACATGGCGCAGGCGGGCGGCACCAATCCCGCCGCGCTCGATGCGGCGCTCGCGAGCGTCGAGCCGTGGGTGCGCGAACGCCTTGGCGCCTGACGCGCTTCGATGGCCCTGATCGTCCAGAAATATGGCGGAACTTCGGTCGGCTCACTCGAACTGATCCGCCGTGTCGCCGAGCGTGTGCACGAGCGGTGTCTCGAAGGCACGCAGGTCGTGGTCGTGGTCTCCGCGATGGGCGACAGCACCGATCGCCTCGTCGATCTGGCGCGCGGCATCTGCGATGAGCCCGATGCACGCGAGATGGACGTACTCCTTGCGACCGGCGAGCAGGTTTCGATCGCGCTCCTCTGCATGGCGCTGCGCGCACGGGGCTGCGCGGCACGCTCGTATACCGGCTCTCAAGTCCGCATGCTCACGAGTAACGTGCATGGCCGCGCGCGCATCGAGGATGTCGAGACCGAGCGTCTCAGGGCCGACCTCAACGCTGGTTTCGTTCCAGTCGTCGCGGGCTTTCAGGGCGTAGATGCTGCGGGCGACATCACGACGATCGGCCGCGGCGGGTCCGACACCACAGCGGTAGCACTCGCAGTGGCCTTGCGGGCGGATGAATGTCAGATCCTCACCGATGTCGACGGCGTCTACACCACCGACCCGCGCATGGTGCCGCAGGCACGGCGCCTCGAGCGCGTGACCTTCGATGAAATGCTCGAGCTGGCGGGGCAGGGCTCGCGGGTCCTGCATTTGCGCTCGGTGGAATTCGCGAGCAAGTACAATGTGCCGCTGCGCGTCGCCTCGAGCTTCGCGCCGGGACCCGGAACGCTCATCTGTCGCGAGGAACCGAGAGTGGAAGCGCCCGTCGTTTCAGGCATCGCCTTCAATCGCGATGAAGCGGAAATCACCGTCGCCGGCGTTCCGGATGTGCCGGGAACCGCACACCGGCTGTTGCGCCCGGTGTCAGACGCGAGCATCGAAGTCGACATGATCGTGCTCAATGCGCCGCGTGACGGAAAGGTCGATCTCACCTTCACGGTCCATCGCGACGACTACGCCGCGGCACTCAAGCTCGTGGGCGGCGCTGCGGCTGCGCTGGGCGCTGCGAACGTCAGCGGACATAATAACGTTGCGAAACTTTCCGTAGTTGGTGTCGGCATGCGCTCGCACGCCGGGGTTGCGACTATGCTGTTCGAAACGCTGGCACACGAAAAGATCAATGTCCGCCTCGTGTCGACGTCAGAAATCAAGATATCGGTGCTCGTCGATGAGAGCGCCCTGGAGCGCGGGGTACGTAGCCTCCACGCGGCCTTCGGTCTAGAGCGGCAGAAAGCCTCTTAACTGCCTGATTCCCGCCTTTTGTGTTCGCCATCCCAAGGGCCTGTTCGCGGCGGTTCAGCTAGCGCGCGGCTTGGGGCATTTAGTAAACATGGCAACTAACTGAGCCCCGCGAACGGCGCTGTTTACCTTTTTCTCACGTATTTTTGTGGCACGGTCCAGTGTCAACCCTGCACATTGCCGCTAGAATCGTGCGCGTTTGGAAAAAACGATCGGCAGACACAAGGCCGACGGTCGCGGTGCGCAAGGCAGCTGCGGGGGCAGAGGGACCGAGCGCCGCTTCTAAGGAGTAACAAAGATGCTGATTCTGACTCGGCGCGTGGGCGAGACAGTGATGATAGGAAATGACGTCACTGTCACGGTCCTCGGTGTCAAAGGCAACCAGGTGCGGATTGGCGTGAATGCACCGAAAGAAATTGCGGTGCATCGCGAAGAGATCTACGAGCGCATCAAGCGCGAAGCACAGAGCGGCGGCGGCCAGGTGGTCCGCGGCCAGTTTGGCTCGGGTACCGAGGGCAAGGGCTGAGCCGCGCACTCACGCGACCCTTACCTCTTCATAGTCCACCCAGTATCATTCGCGCCCTGCTTTTAGCGGGGTGTTGAGGCCTTGTTCGCCCCTCAAGCGCCCGCCCGCAGCACGGAGAGATGGCCGAGTGGTCGAAGGCGCGCCCCTGCTAAGGGCGTAAGGGTCAAAAGCCCTTC
>DASQOO010000126.1:0-4015 GCA_035644435.1 Steroidobacteraceae bacterium
CCAGCCGTCGATCCCGTGCTGCTCCACGATCTGGGCGACGCGCTCCAGCAGTTCCTCGGAGCGTGGATGCAGGGTTCCCGACTCACGCTCCACGAAGAGGGCGAGTGGCACTCCCCAGGTGCGTTGCCGCGAGATACACCAGTCGGGGCGGTTCGCAATCATGCCGTGGATGCGCTGCTCACCCCATTCGGGCGTCCACTTCACCTGGCCGATCTGCTCCAGCGCATCGGCGCGCAGGCGCGCCTGCTCCATGCTGATGAACCACTGGGGCGTCGCACGAAAGATCACCGGCGAGCGATGGCGCCAGCAATGCGGATAGCTGTGACGGAACGACTCGTGCTTGAGCAGCATGCCGCGCTCGGTGAGCACGCGAATGATGTGCGCGTTCGATTCCCACACGGTTTCACCGGCGAACAGCTCGGTGCCCGGCAGAAAGCGGCCATCCGCGCCGACCGGATTGTCGAGCGGCAGGTTGTATTCGACCCCGAGCGCGAAGTCCTCGTGGCCGTGACCTGGCGCCGTGTGCACTGCGCCCGTGCCCGCGTCCAGCGTCACGTGGGCCGCCAGCGCCACCGGGACCACGCGCTCGTAGAAAGGATGATTGAGCTTGAGACCTTCGAGCGCCGCGCCAGTCACTTGCTTCACTTCACGCCATTCGCCCGCACCGATGCGTTGCACGACCGCGCCCGCCAGCTCGCTCGCGACGATCAGGTACTCCACCTGTTCTGCGCCACGCGATTCGAGCAGCGAATACTGGTAGTCGCGATGCAGGGCGACCGCCTGGTTCGCGGGCAGCGTCCAGGGTGTGGTGGTCCAGATCGCAATCGCCGCGGGCTTGCCTTCGAGCTCGGCGGGCGACAACCCAAAACGCTGCGCCAGATCGCGCACATCGCGTACCGGAAAGCGCACGTCGATCGCCGGCGAAGTCTTTTCCTCGTACTCGACCTCGGCCTCCGCGAGTGCTGAGCGGCAATCCAGGCACCAGTAGACCGGCTTGTAACCCTTGTAGACATGGCCGTTGCGCAGGATCTGGCTGAAAGCGCGCAGTTGCTCCGCTTCGTAACGCGGCAACATCGTGAGGTATGGATTCGCCCAATCGCCCATCACCCCAAGGCGCTTGAAATCGGTGCGTTGCGCATCGACCTGTTCCTCGGCGAATTTGCGACAGGCGGCGCGGAACTCACGCGCATTGAGCTTCTGGCCCACGCGTCCATGCTGCTTCTCGACTTGCAACTCGATCGGCAGACCATGGCAATCCCAACCGGGCACATAAGGAGCGTCATAGCCATCCAGCGAGCGTGACTTGATGACGATGTCCTTCAGTACCTTGTTGAGCGCGTGGCCGATGTGGATCGCGCCATTGGCGTACGGCGGTCCATCAACCAGGATGAACTTGGGGCGCTTGGCCGCGAGCGAGCGCAACTTGCCGTAGATGTCCTGCTCCTCCCACCAGCGCAGCATCTGCGGCTCACGGCGCGCGAGATCCGCCTTCATCGGGAAGTCGGTTTGCGGCAGGTTGATCGTCTGCTTGTAGTCAGTCACGGGAAGAGGGCCTCATGTTCTCAAAGCGGTCCTCGCCTGGCGCACATCGACGTGCATCTGCACGACCATGGCCTCGAGGCTCTCGAACTTGCGTTCTTCGCGCAGGCGCGCGATGAACTCCACCGCCAGCCAGCGCCCGTACAGGTCGGCATCGAAGTCGAAGACATGCGCCTCGAGCAGCACTTCACGGCCGCCGATCGTGGGTCGCGTGCCAAGGCTCGCAACGCCGGGCGCGGGACTCGGGCCAATACCGCGCACGCGCACCGCGAAAATTCCGTCGAGCGGGCTCGCCCGCCGATGCACACGCATGTTCGCAGTCGGAAAGCCGAGCTTGCGACCCAGCCCCTCACCGCGAATCACCTTGCCGTGCATGGCATACGGTCGCCCGAGCAGGCGCGCCGCATGCTTGAGGTCGCCTCTCGCAAGCGCAGCGCGGATCGCGCTCGAGCTGACGCGCTCGCCCTCGATCAGCACTGGCTCAACCACGTCGACGCCAAAGCCAAGCTGCGGCGACAGCTTCTGCAATAGCGCCACATCGGCCTCGCCGCCCGCGCCGAACTTGAAGTCAGTTCCCACCACGACCTGTTTCGCCTGCAATCGCTCACCCAGCAACTCCTGCACAAAGGCAGGCCCGCTCATGCTCTGCAGCCGCTTCTCGAATCGCAACACGAGACACCGTTCCACTCCTGCCGCCGCGAACAGCTCCAGCTTCTCGCGCAACCGCGTCAGCCGCGCAGGCGCCCGCGCCGGAGCGAAGTACTCGCGCGGCGCCGGCTCGAACGTCATCACCGTCGCCGGCACACCCAGCCGTCGCGCATGCGCGCACAGCCGCTCGAGCATCGCGCGGTGACCGAGATGCACCCCGTCGAAATTGCCGATCGTGACTGCGCACCCGCGATGTCGGGCGCGCAGGTTGTGCAGCCCGCGCACGAGTTCCATGAATCGAAGTACCCGGCCGTTTGCGCAAGCCTGCCCAGAGGGCAAGGATTATAGGGGAAATCAGGCGCGGCGCAGGTCGCCCAGGCGCAGACCGCAGAGCCAGAGCACGGCGAAGTAGACCGCGGCGCCTGCCGACACGGAAGCCAGCAGTCGCAGTGCCCGGCGCGCCGCGTGGGCATCGAGCCAGCCACCGAGATCGCCAGCGATCCACCACAGGAGCAGCGCCATCGCCACATTCGCCACCAGCACCTGGCCCGCAAAGCGCGACCAGCCGGGCGCGGCCCGATAGACACCGGCGCGTTTCAATCCCCGGAACAGCAAGGCCGAGTTGACGAACGCCGACACGCCGGTGGACACGGCGAGCAGCGCATGCGGCACCGGAAAACCGGCCTTCCCCAACGGCAACACGATGCACACATTGCACACCATGTTGACGGCCAGCGAGATGACGCCGACGCGCACCGGCGTCTTCGTATCCTGGCGGGCGAAATACCCCGGTGCGAGCACTTTCACCATGCTGAAGCCGATGAGGCCGAGCGAGTACGCCATCAACGCGTAGGTCGCCATCTGGACGTCGCGGGTACCGAACTTGCCGTAACCGTAGATGGTTGCGATCAGCGGACCGGCGAGCACCAGCAGGCCGACCGCTGCCGGCGTCACGAACAGGAACACGAGGCGCACCGACCAGTCGAGCGTGGACGAAAAGCGCTCCGGCGACTGGCTGGCATGGTGCGCCGAGAGCGCGGGCAACACGACCGTCGCCAGGGCGATCGTGAACATGCCCATCGGGAACTCGACCAGCCGATCGGCGTAATAGAGCCAGGAAATGCTGCCAGTGAGCAGGAACGAGGCGACCAGGGAATCCAGCAGCAGGCTCACCTGCGCCACCGAGGAGCCAAAGATTCCGGGCAGCATCAGCCGCGCAACGCGGCGCACGCCTTCATGCGCCCAGCCCCAGCGCGGCCAGCCGGCGACGCCGAGGCGCACCATGAACGGCCAGATGAATGCGAGTTGAATCACGCCCGCGGCGAATACGCCGACCGCGAGGATGATGCCGGGGTTCGGCGTGTTGGGCGCGATCAGAGCTGCCGTTACGATCATGATCACGTTGAGCAGCACGGGCGCGAACGCCGCCGAACCGAATTTCCCGTAGCTGTTGAGTACACCGCTCGCGAGCGACACCAGCGAGATGAAAAACAGATACGGGAACGTCCAGCGCAGCATGTCGACGGCGAGATCGAAGCGACCGCCGCCGGAGCGAAATCCCGGCGCGAACATGAAGATGATCACCGGCGCCGCGATCACGCCGATCGCAGTGATCACGAACAACACCACGCCGAACGTGCCCGAGACGCCGTCGACCAGCTCGCGCACCTCGGCCGGCGCGCGACGGATCCGATACTCGGAAACGACCGGCACGAACGCCTGCGAGAAAGCGCCCTCGCCCGACAGGCGCCGCAGAAAATTCGGAATCTTGAACGCGATGAAGAACGCGTCCATCAGCGGCCCGGCGCCGAACACCTGCGAATACATC